>DASZFX010000348.1:0-2626 GCA_035939375.1 Roseiarcus sp. | reverse complement strand
GGTGGTGTCTGGGGTCGACATGATGACCTCTTCGTGCGCCATCCCGGCCGAATAAAGGCTCGACATCAGCGCGTTCAACGAGGTTGTGGATTCGCCTGGGCTGAGGTTATAGGTTTGGAACGACTGGCCGGTGATCTCGGTGAGCGCGACCGCGGAGCCGCCGTCGATGTTTTGATAGGCGTCGCCGACCGGGTGGTAGTCGAGTCCCGCGGCCGCCGTTTGCTCGTTGAGTTCGACGAACGCCTTTTCGATAAGGGCGGCCCAGCCCACCGAGCCATTGGCGAATTCGAGCGTCGAGCCGTTGCTCCAATCATAGCCGCCGCTCATCACCGGAAGTTGGCTATTGACGGTCACGTAGTCGGCCGCTCCATTGATGAAGAAACGGACGGAATAGGAGCCGTTGCCGTTGCTGGAGATCATGGACTCGATGGCCGACGGATCTTGTAGCGCGGTTTCGGCGAGGGACGCCACGAGGTAGCAATCGCCCAGATACCCTTGGTTCACGTCGAGATAGCTCGGCGCGCCGCTTGCGCCGTAAAGCGGCAGCGTGCTCGCTTGATAGGTCGGATTGAGGTTCGACTCTCCAATTGCCGCGACACTCATGCTGGGCAAGTCGGTTCCGAGGAACCATTTGCCGATCAATTCGGAAACCTGGGTCTGCGTCGAGGAGGCGCTGAGGTTGCCGAGGGCGACGGCGGTCGCGGAGCCGCCGTTCCAGTAAGCGTTGGCGGAATTGCCGTTGATGACGTCGTTGGCGATCTGCTGGACGTAACTCGAAACAGTGACGCCGTTCGGCGCATTGAGCATCGAAGCGAGCGTTTGGAGCGTGCTGAACTTTGTCGCCGTCATGCCGCCGACCGCCGCATCCTGCAGAATGGTCAGCATCGAATTGTAGCTCAGCGAATTGTTCACCATCAGCTTGGCGACATCGGCGCTGATGCCGGAATCCTGAAGCTGCGAGGCGATGCCTTGTGGCGCGGTTACGGTGATGGTCGCGACGGACGCAGCGGAGAATGCGCCGCCGGCGGAAGCTTCGATCGAAACCTTGTCGGTTCCGGCGCCCGACCCTGCAACATAGGATAGCTGCGCAAGCTGCGCCAAAGTGAAATCGTACCAGGTCCCCGCGGTCAACGCGGCGCCATTGTAAAAGAGATGGCCGTCTGATCCGCTATCCATAATGGCGTATTCGGTTATCGCGCCGCCGCCGGAAACGCTCGCGGACGCGATCAGGGAGGAGGCGCTCACGGATTGACCGGCTGCGAGGGTCTGGCTATTGGCGGCGACCACGGGAACGGGCGCCGGTTGGGAAGCGACGGTCGTCTCCGTCGTCGAATAGGCGGCCGACCATTGCCTGCCGTCATAAGCCTCGATCGAGATCGTCTCACTCCCGGCGCCCGCGCCGGCGACATATTTGAGATTGGCGAGTTGGCTCGCGGTGAGAACGAACCATTTGCCGTCGGCTTCCTTGACGCCGTTGAGCGTGAAGTAGCCGCCGTCGGCGCCATTGTCGTAGAACGCATATTCGGTGATCGAGCGTCGATTGCTGTCGACGATCGAACCGATGAACGAGCCGCCGGCGATCGATTGGTCGTCCGTGAGAGTCTGTGATTTGAGATTGAGGCTGATGGTCATAGCCCGCGGTTCTTTCCTTGTTCGGCCGAATAGGAGTTTCTTGTTCGTCACGCCCAAAAAAAGGCGGCTCCAGACGGCGTCGAGACGGGGAGCGTTCGAGACAAAGGGGAGGTTGTTTCGACGAGAACCCTAGGGATCGCTCGTTAAAAAAAGCTTGGAATGCGCATTAAATTGCATTCATCGGGCGGACCCGTCGCGACGGAGGCTGATGGGTCAGGGCGCCGAGGCGCGATCCCTGCCGCTGGCGATGCAATTCCCAAAACGCCCGAAAACAAAGGGAAAGTCGCCCAGTTTGCCGTCTTCGGCGCAACCGGGCCGGGAGGCGTCAGGGCGGGGGCGAGCGCGCGACGACCGGCGACCGTTGCGAACGCGAGCCTCAATCGAGTTCGAAAAGCAAGAGTATCGTTAATGGTCGCTTAATCTCGGGCTCTGTTCCCGCCGGCGCGCAACGAACGCGCGGCGCGATCAAATAGCCGAAAAAAACTATTCAGCAAGAATTCCTCAGCAATTCTGACGGCAATCGCGATTCGCTCGCCCCGAATCTCAACGGCTGCATTCTGCAAAGGCCGCACGATGAATTTTGCGCCCACGCTTAGACGACGCGATGATCGAGCGCCGGGCTCGATATCCGAACGATTGGCCGGATGCGCGGCGATCGGGGCCGAATCCGCGGCCCCTGTCGATGAGGCCCGGGATTCTGCGAGCGCGGCCGCCTCGCCGCTGCTCTCCGCCGATTCTGGCCTCGCCGGGCTCGCGATGATCGCGGCTTACTACCGCATCGCCGCCGATCCCACCCAGTTGCGTCATCAGTTGGCGTTGAGCGGCCGTTTCGCCGACGCCGAGGACATCGTGCGCGGCGCCAATCTCCTGCAATTGAAATCGCGTATTCTGAGCGGAAGGCGGACGAAACGTCTCGACGTCATCCCTTATCCGGCGATCGTCGGCCTCAAGGCGGGGGGATTCGCCATCATTGTCGCGGCGCCCGCCAAAGGGC
>DASZFX010000347.1:0-3737 GCA_035939375.1 Roseiarcus sp. | reverse complement strand
CGCTTGACGAGGAGCGCAAGCGCGCGCGTGAATTCTTCTCGCACTGCACGACGATCAAGGATCCCAGCAAGCCGACGTTGGAAAACTCCAAAGGCTGCTCCCCGTCGAGAACTTCGCGTCCGACCAGAGCCGGCAGCGAGGGCGACCAGGTCGGGATCTCGCCTGCGACGATCACAGCGCCGACGCCGCCATCTCGTAGACGCCGCGCGTTGTTCGCGAAGGCGTCGACGTAACCAGGATAAAGCCAGTTCGGGTCGTTGACGTACTGAACAAAATACGCGCCGACGAGCAGGAGATCCGGCTTGATCCTGCGAATCTCCTCCAAAACATAGTCGTTGACGGCTTGGCAGCGGGTCGTGCCGCCCCATCCTTCAGTCGAGACGCGTTCGATCAGCGGAACGCAATAGGTCGCGGTCAAGGCGACGAGGTTTGCCCTCTTGCTGTAAACCGCTGACAGTCCGGCGAAAAGATGCGTTGCGTGCGAATCGCCAACGATCATGATCGTTGGCTTGCTCGGATCCTTGATCGTCGTGCAGTGCGAGAAGAATTCACGCGCGCGCTTGCGCTCCTCGTCAAGCGGATAGCGGATGTTGTCGCGGTTATAGATGCAGCGCCCGATGTCGGGCGCCATCATTCCGCTCTCTGCGACATTAAGGATCTTTGTGACGAGCGGGGGGAGACGGCCGGGAAAACCTTTCGCCTCCACGATCACGCGTCCGACAACGCCGGTGAGCGCAAGCGCGCCGAGAAGGCCGGCCGCGACCAGGTAAGGACGGCGGCGAGACGCGCCCTGGGCCGGCCGTTCGATCAGCCAATAGGTGAGCGCTGCAAGAACAACCGCCGCCGCCGCCAGCGTGAACATCACGGAGGGCGTCGGCACGACGCCGGCCCAGATATTTGCGAACGCAAACAAGGGCCAGTGCCAGAGATAAAGCGGATAGGAGATTATGCCGAAAAACGCCGCCACTGGATTGCCCAGCAGGATCCCGCCGAGCGCCGATCGCGGAAGTGCGATCACGAGGGCGCAACCGGAGGTCGGAATCAGAGCGCGCCACCCCGGAAACGGCTGCGTCTCACCCAAGAAGAGAAACGCGCAAAGAATAAGCGTGAGGCCGAGCCCCGCGCCGAAGCTGGCGATCGCCGGCGAGGGATGAGGCGCGGCTTCGATCAAAAACACCTCGCGATACGCCAGCAACGCGCCGAGCGCGAGTTCCCACCCTCGCGTCCAGGGCACGTAGAATGCGCTGATGGGGTCGTTCGGAGTCTCGAACAGACAGAAGGCGAGGGACGCGACAAAAACGGCTAAAAACACGACGAACGTGATTGGCCGCGGAAGTTTGAAGACCAGAAGCAGCAGAGTGGCCCAAACCAGGTAGAATTGCTCTTCAATGCTGAGCGACCAGAGATGCAAGAGCGGCTTGCCGGCGGCATCGGGGGCGAAGTAACCGCCCGTTGCCGTTTCGTGCAGAATCCAGAAGTTCGCGGTGAAGTAGGAATTCCCCATCAAATGATAGCCGATATCGCGATAAGTGAGAGGATCGGCCCGAAACCACCCGAGAACGAAGACGAAGCTCACCACCAGAATCAGCGCCGGCAGGATGCGGCGAGCCCTCTTGGCGTAGAACATCGTGAGCGAGAAGCGGCCGGCGACGCATTCGGTCAGGATGATGCGCGAGATGAGAAAGCCCGAGATCACGAAAAAGACGTCGACGCCCGAAAATCCGCCGGGAAGCCATGCACGATCGGCGTGAAACACCACCACGCCGAGCACCGCGAGCGCGCGCAATCCATTGATGTCGTCTCTGAAATCGAGCGCCGCCGCAGCTCGCGCCGCGATCCGGTCAGGCGTTTTGAGGGCTTTGTCCAACGCGTGAGTTCCGGCGGCGGCCGGCAAAGCCCGTCCGTCCGCGGCGACGGCGTAGATCGCCGGGCGGCGATCGGCAAGCGGCGGCTGGAAGCTTGGCCCCGCCGCTGGCAAGGATCATATTGCCGCGCATGCGGCGGAAGAAGTGTGACACACCCCTTTCCCCTCTCCCTTGGGGAGAAGGTGGCGCGACCGACGAGGGAAACATCGCCAGGGCGAAGGCGCGCTTCGCGCGCGAACCCTCACCCCAACCCCTCTCCCGTAGGAGAGGGGAAGATGGCGCCAGGGTCGCCCTGTTCCGCGAACGCGAGGACGCAAAGGCGAGCGCGGCGCGGCTGCGGAAACTCGGCTTTTCCGCCGCTTGCCTGCCGGCGATCGAGATCCGGACCAGACCTGTCCGGCCGCAGCGATCGCATTATGACGCCGTGGTCGCGACCAGCGACAAGGCGTTCCATGCCGACGGGGCGCCCGACACGTCGTCGCCGCTCTATGTCGTCGGCGCGCGCACCGGCCATGCGGCCGAGGCGCGCGGCTGGCGGCTGGCCTCGCCGCCGGCGCGGGACGCCGACGAATTGGTCAGGACTTTGGCCAGCGCGCTGAAACCTGGAGCGAGCGTGCTCTACCTTGCCGGTCGCGACCGCAAAGAGGCTATCGAGGCTACGCTGACTGGGGCATTTGGCGTCGAAATCGTGGAAGCCTATGCGGCGGAGGCGCGCGTGGCTTGGACTCCGGCGGAAGCGCGATCGCTCGCGTCTTGCGTCGCGGCGCTGCACTATTCGCGCCGCTCGGCCCAACTTGCGGCAAGGCTGGCGGAGACAGCCGGCGTAGAGGCCTGTTTCCTTAAGCTTAAGCATGTTTGCATGTCACGCGACGTGGCAGAACCCTTGCAAGCAATCGGCGCAGGCCGCATTGCGGTTGCCGAAACGCCCGACGAAGCGGGGCTTTTTCGAAGACTGCGCGAGGAGCTCGGCGGGTTCCCTTCGCTTGGGTCGTCCCGTATATAGGGCGCGCGAGAAAACCGAGAGCGCGAGGCGATGGTCGACGAGGAAATAAAGGACGCTTCCGCTGGGCCAACGGGCGCCCCGGTCAATCGTGACGCCCGGCGCGAGCCGGAGGTCATCGAAGGAGAAATTGCAGCGAGCGCAGCGGAGGACGGCAAGTCTTCTTCGTATACGCCAGCCGGCGAAACGAGCGCTGACGCCCCCTCCCCCAAAGCGGCTCCGCGCAATGGCGCTCGTAGTCTGCTGGCCGGCGCCGTGGGTGGAATCGTCGTCTCCGCGCTCGGCCTCGGCGCCGGCTATTCGTTTATGACCTCCAAAGCCGATGGGTCCGATACCGGGAATCGATTGGGCGCTCTCGAAGCGCAGGCGCGACAGACGAACGACGCGCTCGGCGCCGAGGCCAATCGCGACAGCGCGGCCGTCGCGGCGCTCGAGAAGCGGATCGCCGCCCTCGAGGCCAGCGCCGGAGCGTCAAACACGGGCGACCTCGACAAGAGGGTGACCGTGTTGGAAGCGGCCAGCGCGGGGAACAGCGCCGCGACCGATGCGACCCAACGCTTGGCGGCTCAGGCCAAAGACTTGCGCGCCGACGTCGACGCCGAGAAGGGCCAGCTTCCGGATTTGTCGGCGCGACTCGCGAAGCTCGAATCCGACGCGCCAAAGGCGAGCGCCGCCGGCCCCGATCTCGACGCTCTCGCTGCACGAGTCGACAAGGTTGAAGGCGCTCTTGCCGCGCCCAAGAGTGAAACGCGCGTCGCCCCGGAGCAGCCGGCGGCCGCCGATAACGCCACGACGATCGCCATCATCGCCGAGGTTGCGGAAGAACGGTTGCGCTCCGGCGCGGCTTTTGCACCCGAGCTCGCCGCCATGCA
>DASZFX010000346.1:0-5917 GCA_035939375.1 Roseiarcus sp. | reverse complement strand
CGAGGCGGAACGCCTGCTTGGGGGCGAGAGTTATCGAGAAAGTCCATCGGCGCGACGCCGCGTCTGACGAAGCGCAAGCCCCGGGCCGGTCACTTTAGGAGCGCGCAATGAGCGAGCAGCAATCCAAGCCAGAGGGGCGCGATCTGGCGCAAGGCGTCCCGCTCGCCGATATCGCGGACGGCGCCATGATCAAGGGACATGTCGGCGACGAAGCGGCGCTTCTGGCGCGTCGCGGCGAGGAATTCTTCGCGGTCGGCGCGACCTGCTCGCATTACGGCGGGCCGCTCGCCGAAGGGTTGATGGTCCAGGACTTCGTGCGCTGTCCTTGGCACCACGCCTGTTTCAGCCTGCGCACGGGCGAAGCGATCGCAGCGCCGGCCTTTAATCCCATAGCGCTCTGGCGGGTCGAAAAGCGCGACGACAAAGTGTTTGTCCGCGAAAAAATCGAACCAGCCGCGGCGAGCAAGCCAAGGAAGGCGCGAAGCGCCGACGCAAAGGCGGAGCGCATCGTGATCGTCGGCGGCGGCGCGGCGGGATTTTCGGCGGCCGAGATGCTGCGGCGGGAAGGATTTGACGGCGAGGTGACGCTGCTTTCTTCGGAAGATGACGCGCCCTACGACCGGCCGAATTGCTCGAAGGACTATCTTGCCGGGAATGCGCCGGAGGAATGGATGCCGCTGAAGCCGCCGGATTTCTATCAAGGCGAAGCGATCGACCTGCAGCTTCGCGCTGAAGCGGTGAAGCTCGACGCAAGAGCGCGGCAGGCGACGCTGGCTGACGGGCGCAGCCTCCCATTCGACAAATTGCTGCTGGCGACCGGCGCGGAGCCCATTCGGCTTGCAATCCCCGGCGCCGATCAGTCCTTTGTCCATGTCCTGCGCTCGCTTGCCGACTCGCGGGCGATCATCGCCAAAGCGCAAGAGGCGCGACGCGCGGTCGTGATAGGCGCGAGCTTCATCGGGCTCGAAGTCGCCGCGGCTTTGCGCGCGCGCGGGATCGAGGTCCATGTCGTCGCCCCGGAGCGCCGTCCGTTGGGGCGCGTGCTCGGACGTGAATTGGGCGATTTCATCCGCGCGCTGCACGAAGAGCGCGGCGTCGTCTTTCATCTCGAGGAGACCGCAAACGCCATCGAGGGAGGCAATGTCAGGCTGAAGGGCGGCGCAACGCTGCCGGCGGACCTCATCGTCGTTGGCGTCGGCGTGCGGCCGCGGACAGAACTGGCCGAACGCTCGGGCTTGAAGGTGGATCGAGGCGTCCTGGTGAATGAACGGCTCGAGACCAGTGCGCCTGGGATCTACGCCGCCGGCGACGTCGCGCGTTGGCCCGATCCTCGCAGCGGCGAAAACCTTCGCATCGAACATTGGGTCGTGGCGGAGCGACAGGGGCAAGTCGCGGCCCGCAACATGCTGGGCGGGGGCGAAGCCTTCGCCGATGTCCCCTTCTTCTGGAGTCAGCATTACGATACGCCGATCAACTATGTCGGCCACGCTGAAACCTGGGACAGTCTCGATATCGAGGGCGAGCCCAAATCGCGCGACTGCCTTGTTCACTATCGCCGCAACGGCGAGATTCTGGCCGCGGCCTCGATCTACCGCGACCTAGATAGTCTCAAGGAGGCGGAGGCGATGCGGCGCGCCAATTTGACGGCGAAGCGTTGAGCGCAACGCGCGCCTGATCCTTGATCACGCCTGCCCGCCGGCCAGCAATTGGACGTCAGCCGGCGCAAAGGAGACCGTCGCAGGGTCGCCGCGGCCGGGCGGCGCGTGCGCGGAATTGTTGAACGTATCGAGCGAGATCACGTGATCCTTGAAACGCACTTTGACCCTGACGATGGCGCCGAGGAAGCTCACATCCTCGATCGCGCCGCGCATGATATTGTCGCCCTCCCGCGGCGCGCTGATCGCCGCCGCTTCCGGCCGTAGCGCGAAGGAGCGCGCTTCGCCAACCTTGGCGCCCGCGACGGGGGCGCCGAGGCGAATCTCGTGATCATCGATGCGAACCGCGCCGCGGTCGGCGTCCGTGATCGTGCCGGTCAGAACGTTCAGCGTTCCGACAAAAGAGGCGACGAAGCGCGTCGCCGGCCGGTTGTAGATTTCAAAAGGCGCGCCGATCTGCTCCGTCCGCCCCTCGTTCATCACCACGATCCGATCGGACATGGCCAGGGCCTCCTCCTGGTCATGCGTCACGTAGATCGTAGTGATGCCGAGCCTTCGCTGCAAGTCGCGGATTTCGCCGCGGAGGGACGCGCGGATCTTGGCGTCGAGCGCCGATAATGGCTCGTCGAGCAACAGAAGCTGTGGCTTGCCGGCGAGGGCCCTCGCCAGCGCGACGCGCTGCTGCTGGCCGCCGGAAAGCTGGTACGGATATCGCCCGCTCAAACTTGGCAGCTTGATCATCGCCAGCATTTCGTCAACGCGCCGCTTGATCTCGTCCTGCGGACGCCTGGCGATTTTCAGGCCAAAGGCGATGTTCTGCGCAACCGTCATGTTCGGAAACAAAGCATAGGATTGGAACACCATGCCGATGTTGCGCTGATTGGGGCGCAGCGCCACGACGTCGCGCCCCTCGACGCGGATCGCGCCCGAGGTCGGTTGCTCGAATCCGGCGATCATCCGCAACGTCGTAGTCTTGCCGCAGCCGGAGGGGCCGAGAAAGGAGATGAATTCGCCGCGTTCCACCGCAATGTCGAAGCGCCTGACGCCGGAGCCGCCGCCGAAATCCTTGCGCAGATTTTCGATCTCGAGAAAGTTCATCAACGTCTCCGATCGGCGCTCAACGCCCGGTCATTGCGGCGCGGCGGTCGTGTCCGAATAGCTGGATCAGGCCCATTGCGGCCCAGGTGATGAAAAAGGCGATGATGGCGAGCGCCGAAGGCTCATAGGCGCGGTTCGCGCCGATGAGTTGCAGGTAGGGCCCGAAGGCCGGCCGGTCCAACAGGCTGGCCAGGGTGAACTCGCCGATCACGATCGCAAAGGTGAGGAACGCGCCGGAGAGTATGGCGACGCGCACATTCGGCAAGATCACTTTGATGAGTATGGCGCCCCAGCCGGCGCCGAGGCTGAGCGCGGCCTCGGTCAGGGTGCGCACATCGATCGAGCGCAGTCCCGTGTCGACGGCGCGGTACATATAGGGCAGCGACAGCGTCACATAGCCGAAGGTGAGCAGAAGATCGGTCGCGCGCGGATTGGCGGTGAAAGGGATCAGCGAGGACGAATTGTAGGTGCGTAAATAGCCGAAGACGAGCACGATGGCCGGGATCACCAGCGGCAAGAGCGTGATGAATTCGACGACCGGCCTCAGGGGCCGCAGCTTGTATTCGATCCAATAGGCGGTCGGCGCGACCAGCGCCACCCCGAGAATGATGGTTGCGACCGCGATCAGCGCCGAATAGCCGAAGGAGGCCTGAAAGCGCGGATCGCCGAGAATGACGCGGTAGGCTTCGAAGGAATATTCGCCGCGCTTCATGCGCAGCGAGAATTCGAACGTCGCGATCAGCGGCGTCACGAAATAGATCGCGCCGATGGCGATCGCCAGCCACGGGCCGAGGCGGGAGCTTTTCATTTGAGCCATTTCTCGCCGCGGGCGCGCAGCCAGATATAGGCGCCGTTCGACAGGCCCGTGAGAGCGATCATGCCCAGGGCAAGCGCATAGCCGAGATTCTGGTCGTGCAGCACGTCGCCGCGGATCTGTGCAAAGAGCAGGATGGTGACGAGATTGAAGGACGAGCCGGTGAGACCATAGGCGGTGGCGACCGCGCCGAAGGAATTGGCGAAGAGCAGCAAGGTCGCGCCGAGGAAGCTCGGCCAGAGGACGGGGATCGCCACGTGTCGCCAATATTGCCAGGTTGAAGCGCCCATGATCTCGGCCGCTTCGCGCCATTCGCGCTTCAAGCCGTCGAGCGCCGGCGTCAGGATCAGCACCATCAGCGGGATCTGAAAATAGAGATAGGTGACGGCGAGGCCCGTAAAGCTCAAGACGTTGAAGCCGGTCGCATAGAGATTGAAGTCGAGGGTGTTCCTGAGCAGGATCGTGACGAGGCCGGTCCGCCCGAGGGTCGCCAGAAAAGCAAAGGCGAGCGGCAGGCCGGCGAAATTCGAGGCGACGCCGCAGAATGTCATCAGCGTCGGCCGCAGCCAGCGCGGCAGGCCGCCGAGCACCACCGCGGCGGACAGGAAAAACCCGAAGATCGCGCCGCCGAGCGCCGAGGCAAGACTGATCTCGATGCTGATCCAATAGGCGTTGAGAATGGTCGGTTCGGCGAGGCGGCGGATATTGTCGAGGGTGAAGCGCCCCTCGGAATCCTCAAAGCCGCCGACGATGAGCCCAGCCGTCGGCCAGAGTAAGAACATCACCGCGAAAATGAAGAAGGGCGCCGCGCCGAGAAAGGCGAGAGAGACGCCGCGCGGGCGCAACGCAGCGGCCGCGGGGGCCGAACTTTCCGCAGCCGTCATTCCGACCGCCGCCGATGGTTTCGTCGCCCGCGCCTGCACAGGGACAAAGAAGGCTGCGGCGGCGCGATTCTATTTGGCGACATTCGCGCCGACCACCGCGTCCCATTGCTTGGTGATCGCCGGATTTGAGACATTGAGCTGATCAAGCGTCGGGAACACCGCCCTGGCGTAGCCTTCGGCCGCTGGCAGCTTGGCCAGAAGATCGGCGGGCGCCTTCTTGGCGTCGACGAGATCCTTGAAGCGGATCGGGTGGCAATAGCCCTTCAAAAAACCGATCTGGCCCTCGTCGGAATAGAGGTACTCCATCCAGAGCTTCGCGGCGTTGGGATGGGGCGCATAGGCGGAAATGGCCTGAACGTAGACGCCGGCGACGACGCCGCTCGCCGGCACGACCACGTCGACCGGCGGGTTGCCCTTCAGCGTATCGCGATCGGCGAGCGCGTTGTAATCCCAGCGGACGAGGACCGGCGTCGAGCCCTGGGCGACCGAGCTGGCCTTGCCGATGACGGGTACGAAATTGCCCTTCTTGTTGAGATCGGAGAAGAAGTTCAGGCCCGCTTCCGGCGCTTTGGCGATATCGCCGCCGGCGACGGAAAGGCCCGCGGCCAAGACGCCCTGAATCGCTTGCGCGGAGACGCGCGGATCGCCGGCCAAGGCGACGGCGTTCTTAAAATCTGCGCCGAGGAGATCCGGCCAATCGGCCGGCGATTTTTTTACGATGTCCTTGTTCACCTCGAAGGTGAGAACGCCGTAATAGTCGCCGTACCATGCGCCGTCCGCGTCCTTGGAATTGTCCGGAATGGTGGACCATGTCGAGACCTTATAGGGCTGGATCAGGCCGTCCTTCTTCGAGGACGGGCCGAAGGCGAGGCCGACGTCGATGACGTCCGGCGCCTGTGGGCCGGCATTGCCTTTGTTGGCTTTGATCGCCTCGACCTCGTCGCCGGAGCCGGCGTCGGGATTGAGCTCGTTGACAGTCAGGCCATAGGCCTTCTTGAAGCCGTCGATAATGTCGCCATAGCCGCACCAGTCATGCGGCAAGGCGATGACGGTGAGTTGACCCTCTTTCTTGGCGGCGGTCAGCAGCGCCTCGGGCGCCTGAGCCAAAGCAGGTCCGGCCGAGATCAGGATCGCCAGCGCGCCGGCTGACGCCAGAGGAGTAAGTGTCTGCTGCATCTGTCGCCCCTTGTTTGCCGCCTCGAAGCCGCCTCGCCCAGTTTTTTGAGCGCACGCCAAGCGCAGGGGCCAAGCATCACACTTCCGTGACGGGTCCGTGTCAATGACGGGGCGATAGCCGCGCCGTCAAAGGCGGCGTCTCGATGGGGGCTTTCGCAGAAGAGCGGTTGCGGCTGGAGGCGCGAGCGGCCCGGGGCTAGTGCAGCACGAACTCGTGGCCAAGCGCGCGGATCTCGGTCGGCCCGATCAGCCGGCAATGGGCGACCCGGACCGAATGCAAAGGTCCTTCT
>DASZFX010000345.1:0-14849 GCA_035939375.1 Roseiarcus sp. | reverse complement strand
CATTGACGGAGAAGGCGACCCGATGGAGAATGCGAACCGGCAGGAAGCGGCCCTTTCGTCGCTTCAAATCAACGTCGAACTGCTCGGTCTTGACCTCGCCTGGCCGCCCGGAGACGACGCCGACCAGGGCCGCGCTGTCGGCCGCGAGAATGTCGGAGAGCTTGAGGCCGCCTGAGCCGAATTGCGCGAGATCGTAGTCGAGCCATCCGGCCAGCGTCGCATTGATATAGGAGATCGAGCCGTCGGGCTCGGCGGAGAAGAAGCCGGCCGGCGCGTGATCGAGATAGTCGATCGCGTGCTGCAGCTCCTGAAAGACGTTCTCGTGACGCTCGCGCTCTCTGGTGATGTCGGAGACCATCCAGAGCGTTGAACGGCCGCGGCCGACCTGCTCGAGCGGGCGCACCCTTATGCGATACCATCCAACCGAAGCATCGCCCGTCAGGGGCGGCGACATCCGCAGCTCCTCGACGCCGCGCTTTCCCTCCCGCGCCGCCTGCGCCAAGCGGTAGATCGCCTCCGAAATCTCCGGCGCGCCCGAAAACAGGCGCTCGACGACCTTGAGGTCGCTGGCGTCATGGGCGCTGGAGAGGGTCATGTAGGCTTCGTTGGCGTAAAGCACGCGCGAATCGGAATCGGTGACGATCAATCCTTCCGTACTGCTGTCGGCGATGATTTTGGTCGTGTCGTTGCGCGCCGCCTGGCCGGCAAAGAGAAGAAAGCCGAATGTGTAGAAAAGGAGCGCGAATATACCGATCACCGCCAACAGGGTGATCATCCAAAAAGCCAGCTTGGCGCCCTGGCCGCTCGGCAGAAAATAGAAGGCGGCAATCGCTGCGACGAGACAAAAGGTCAGCAGCAGGAGAGAGCCGGGATTGGCGCCGCGATCGATGCGATCGATGCCGGCGGGCGGTGGAGCCTGACTCATTGAACGACTTTCTACAGCATGGCTCTGAGAAATCTTGCCGTCTCCTGACATAGCGGCCGCGGCGTCGCGGCGCGAGAGGCCTGGGCGACGGCGCGGCTGGCACCCAGTAGCGACTGATTCGACAACAATGCGGCCCGAGCGCGATGATGGCAATGGCGGCGCGGCGCCCAAAACGCGGCTGGACGTTGACGCAGGGGACAATAGACCGACGCGCCGTCTCTTTTGCTATTGACGAAAGCGCTGGTCATCCGCTTTGAGTATACTCGGCAATGTTCTGACCTTTGCCATGTCGACAAACCGATGCGCAGGGGACGCTGCCCCGTTTCGTCGACGCCGGCGCCGGTTGCGCCGTGTCGGTCGATTCGGCCGATGAATAGGCGAGGAAGCGCCTGATGTCCGGGACCTCACATGCAATGGTTCAATAGTCTGTTTACGCCGGAAAATGCGAAGCTGCAGGTGGTCGTTTATCTCGCCATTGCGATCGTCGCGATCATCGCGCTGACCATCGCTTATCGCGCGCTTTTCGCCCATCGCCTGCGCCTTCCGGGCGGCGGTCGGGCGCGCCAGTCGCGTCTGGGTTTGGTCGACGCTTTCAGCCTCGACGGTCAACGACAGCTCGTCCTCGTCAGGCGCGACAATGTCGAGCATCTCGTGATGATCGGGGGGCTCAACGACGTGGTCATCGAATCCCAGATCATTCGCGTTCACGCCCAGGCGCCCTCGCAGCCGCGCGACAAGGACGGGCTCCCGTTGCAAAGCGCCGCCGCGCCGAGGGTCGCCGCCGCGCCGCAGCCCGTCGCCGCCCCGCAACCGGTTGCGCCGGCCGCGGCCCTGCAACCGCAGGCGCAGCCGCCGATCTCGCCAATGCGTCCGCAGCCGCGGCCCGAGCCGCCGAACATCGCGGCCCAAACGCGCGCGCCGCGGTCTCCCGAGCCCTCGCCCACGCCAAGAGCGCCGGAGCCGGCGGCCCCGCCGCCGAGACCGCCCGAGCCGGCGACGGCGCCGCGGCCACAGGAGCCCGTCGCGATCAAGCCTGCGCCGCTGCCGCCGCCGCGCCCGGTTCCAGCTCCCCCCGCCCCTGCCCAGGCCCCGACAAAGAAAGCGTCGTTTCCGCCGCCGATCGTTGTCGCTTCGCCAGCGGCGCCCGCCGCGCCGCCCGTCCAACCCGCGGCGCGGCCGGCCCCCGACGTCAGCGTTACTCCCGCGCCCAAAGACCCGGCGAAAACGCCGCCGGCGAGCCCAAACAAGACCGAGCCCTTTTCGGATCTCGATACGTTGGAGGCGGAAATGGCCAAGCTCCTCGGCCGAACGAACTAGCCCGCGATTGGGCGATCCGGCAGGAGATGCGGCGCAGGACGGGCGGCGCCCGTCCTAGTCGTCGCGGTAAACGCGCTCCCGGCGTTCATGGCGCTCCTGCGCTTCCACCGACAGCGTCGCGATGGGCCGCGCGTCCAGACGGCGCAAGGCGATCGGATCGCCAGTTTCTTCGCAATAGCCGTAGGTGCCGTCCTCGATGCGGGCCAAGGCCGCGTCGATCTTGGCGATGAGCTTGCGCTGGCGATCCCGGGCCCGCAGCTCGATCGCGCGATCGGTTTCAGAGGATGCGCGGTCGGCGAGGTCGGGATGATTCTCGCTCTCGCTTTGCAGCGCGGCCAGCGTTTCCCGGCTTTCGCGTAGGATTCCTTCCTTCCAGTCCACCAATTTGCGCCTGAAATATTCCTTTTGGCGCTCGTTCATAAAGGGTTCGTCTTCCGACGGTTTGTAGCTGTCAGCGATGATACCAACCACACCCATTTTCGAGAATCCTCCGCCTCGATGGGCGCCCTTATAGCGAGGTCGTCGCCGCGGAACAATGACTTGCGCGGTCTCGTTTTTTTGGAAGCCCGCCAATCCCTCCCGGCGGCTTGGCGCGCGGGCTTGAACAATGGGCCCGCCGCGCGCATCCTTCGCGATCAGACTGGGTCTAAAGGGTCTGGCGGGGCTTGGCCGGCGGGCGGGGCCTTGGCGGCCCATCCTCGCGGAGCAGAAACGATGTTCAAGCGCATCGTCACCCCGGTCGATCTTGCCGAGATCGATCTCGCAGAGCCGGCGATCGCCCAAGCCGTCGAGCTCGTCGAGGCGAGCGGCGGCGTGTTGCGCCTCATCAATGTCCAACCGCTGCTGCCGGCGACCTTCATGGATTATGTGCCGGCCGATTTCGACGCCGCGCAGGAGGAACGCGCCGCCAAGGCGCTCGAAGAGCTCGCCGCCGGGATCAAGCTCCCCAAGGAGCGGCTGTCGTATGTGGTCAGGGTCGGCGGCGCTTATCACGAAATTCTCGCCGAAGCGCGCTCTTGGGCGGCCGACCTCATCGTCGTCGGGTCGCATCGGCCGGTCATGTCCGACTATCTGCTCGGCTCAAACGCCAAGACGATCGTCCGGCACGCGCTCTGCTCGGTCCTTGTGGTGCGCCACTAGGGCGCGCTTTGAGCCGCACTCCCCTATCGCGTCATCTGGCGCATTGCGCCTTCAAGGCCGTCCAGCGTCAGCGGATACATGCGGCCCCCGAAAATGCCGCGGATCATGGCGGTCGACTGCGAATAGCCCCATTGCGGTTCGGGCGTCGGATTGATCCAGGCCGCATGCGGATAGGCGCGGATGATTCGCTCCAGCCAGATCTGGCCGGCCTCGGGATTGACGTGTTCGACCGAGCCGCCCGGCATGGTGATCTCATAGGGGCTCATCGACGCGTCGCCAACGAAGACGGCGCGATAGTCGCGTCCATAGGTGTTGAGAATGTCGAGCGTCGCCGTTCTCTCCTCATGACGACGGCGGTTGCGAGTCCAGACGCTCTCGTAGAGGCAATTGTGGAAATAGAAATGCTGCAGCCGCTTGAACTGGCTGCGAGCGGCCGAGAAGAGGTTCTCCGCCGCCTCGACATGCCAGTCCATCGAACCGCCGACATCGAGGAAGAGCAGCACCTTGACCGCGTTGCGGCGCTCGGGCCGCCACTGCACGTCGATGTAGCCGTTTTTCGCGCTGTCGCGGATCGTACGGTCGAGATCGAGCTCCTCGGCGGCGCCCTCGCGGGCGAATCGGCGTAGGCGCCGCAGCGCGATTTTCATGGCGCGGGGCGATAGCGTCTCATCGCCGTCGAGGTCCTTGAAGTCGCGCCGATCCCAGACCTTCACGGCGCGCCCATGCCGGCCCTTGTCCTGGCCGATCCGCACGCCTTCGGGATTCTCGCCATAGGCGCCGAAGGGCGAGGTCCCGGCCGTGCCAATCCATTTCGAGCCGCCCTGATGGCGCCCTTTCTGCTCTGCGAGCCGCCGACGCAGGGTCTCCATCAGCTTCTCAAACCCCATTGCCTTGAGTTCGGCTCGCTCCTCCGGCGTCAAATAGCGCTCGATCAGCTTGCGCAGCCATTCGTCCGGGATCTCGACTTGCTCGACAGCGGCGGCGAATGACAGCGCGCCCTTGAAGGTCTTCGCGAAGGCGACGTCGAACTTGTCGAGATTGCGCTCGTCCTTGACGAGCAACGCGCGGGAGAGGTGGTAGAAGTCGTCGACGGACTTGTCGGCGAGGTCGCGCTCCAGCGCCTGCATCAAGATCAGATATTCGCGGGGCGTCACCGGCACATGGGCCATGCGCAGCGCGGTGAAGAACGAAAGGAGCATGCGGGCGCCACTATCGCATGGTCGGCGGGCGAATCCAGCCTTCGACGCCTTATTGTTAAAGCTGCGAAATGTCGCTTTGCAGAAGCTCCAACGAGGGAATAGGCTTCGCGCGCGGACACAAAAGCAATTGAACGCGGCGAACCCGCGTCGCCGGAGGCTTCGATGACCTGGGTGAAATGGCTGGCCGTCCTGCCGTTCCTGGCGATGCTGGTTGGAACGGCTTTCGTCAACACAGTCGAACCGCTCGTCTTTGGCTTGCCGCTGGTGCTGGCCTGGCTGGTGATCTGGGTGGTCCTGACGGCGGCGATCATGGCCCTGATCTTCTACTCCGATCCCGCGAACGACGCTGCGCAAGACGGCGATCAGGGAGCGAGCCGATGAACTACGCCGCGCTCGCCATTATATTCTTGGCCGCCGCCCTTGCGCTCGCCCTGGGGCTCATTGCGCGCCGCGGCCAGCAAATGACGCTCGAACAATGGACGGTTGGCGGGCGCGGCTTTGGCGGCCTGCTCGTCTTCCTGCTGACCGCGGGCGAAATTTATACGACGTTCACGTTCCTCGGCGGCAGCGGCTGGGCCTATGGCAAGGGCGCGCCAGCCTACTACATCCTTGTCTACGGCTCCTTGGCCTATATCCTTTCCTATTGGCTGCTGCCGCCGATTTGGCGCTATGCGCGACAAGAGCGCGTCGTCTCGCAGCCGCACTACTTCGCACGCAAATATGATAGTCCGATGCTCGGGGTGCTCGCCGCCGCGGTCGGCATGGTCGCGCTGATTCCCTATCTCATGCTGCAGTTCAAGGGACTGGGCATCATCGTCTCGATCGCTTCCTATGGCGCGATTTCTTCGCGCCTGGCGATCTGGATCGGGGCGGCGGTCGTGACGACCTACGTGATGGTCTCAGGGGTGCGCGGCTCGGCCTGGACATCGACGGTCAAGGATTTCCTCATTCTGGCGATCGCCGTGTTTCTCGGGATCTATCTCCCTTTCCATTATTACGGCGGCTATGGCGAGATGTTCCGGGCGATCGACGCGGCTAAGCCTGGCTTTCTCACTTTGCGCGCTTCCGGGGAGGGAAGCGTCCTTTGGTTCCAGTCGACGGCGCTCCTTGCCGCGGTCGGCTTCTATATGTGGCCTCACGCCTTCGGCGCGGCTCTCACCGCGAGGGCCGAGCGGACCTTTCGTCGGAACGCGATCATATTGCCGCTCTATCAATTGATCCTGTTGTTCGTGTTCTTCTGCGGCTTTGCCGCGATCTTGCAAATCCCAGGCCTTGCTTCGGTGGATCAATCGTTGTTCCGACTGTCGATCGCGACCTTCAACCCCTGGTTCGTCGGCGTGATCGGCGCCGCCGGCGTGCTGACAGCACTGGTGCCCGGCTCGATGATCCTCATCGCCGCTTCGACGCTCATCGCCAATGACATCTGGCGCGGTCTTTCGCCTGAGACTTCCGAAGACATGGTGGCGCGCGCCGCGCGCGGCTTGGTTCCGGTCGTCGCCCTTCTTGCGGTCGGCCTGGCGCTTCAGGACAGCCAAACGATCGTGGCGCTGCTGCTCATGGGTTACGGCTTCGTCTCGCAAATGTTCCCGGCATTGGTCGGCAGCCTGATGCGCAACAATCCCGTGACCAAGCCCGGCGCCTTCGCGGGCGTCATCGTGGGCGTGGCGACCGTCGCCGTGTTCAGCCTTCCTAAGGGTACGTTCGTGACCTTGGCTTCCCTCTTGCCGAGCGGGCTTGCCGATATCAACGTCGGATTCTTCGCTTTGATCGTGAACGTCATCGTCACCGGTCTCGTCAGCCTGGCGACGCGGCCAGCTCCGGTGGCGACCATCGGGCGAGCTTAAGAAAGGCTCGCCGCCTCCGCCAAGAAACGGCCCCTTCCTGAAATAGGAGAGGGCCGTCAATTCAGCGGCGGCGGGCTCAGCCCTGTGTCAGCGAACCGTGTCCACTCGGGGTCATCATCGACTCGCAAGTGCCCTTCTTCACATATTTCCAGGCATGTTGGTCATAGTCGACGGCCGACGTGCCCGCGCAAGTCGTTCCGGCGCCGGCTGCGCAGTCGTTCTTGCCGGCGAGCGACACGCCGTAGCACTTATCGGCGCCCGGCTGGGCGGGGGCGGGACCGGCTTTGGCGGCGGTGGCGAGAGCAAGGGCGGCGGCGAGCGAGCCGGCAAGCGTCACGGCGATAGCGGTCTTGCTGGACATGGAATTTTCCTCTCAAATCGTTTCAAGCAAGGGCGCTTAGATCTCGTCGCGCCCGCCAGCCGGCGACCTCGCCCTGGCGTCAGTTCTACGCGCGGGAATCCGCAAAGATTACCGGATCAAGAGATCACGAAACCGTGAACGCCGCAAGGAAGGCCGGCGACGAGGCTGATCGCGACGCGGCCCAGAACGTCCCTGTGCGCCAAGGCGGGCCATTCGGCCCGTGCTTGTCAACACGGCCCCTTTCAGGTCATTTGGCCGGCCCGGCGTCGCCTCGTCGTCCTCTGCTGATTCGGCGCTATTCCTTTCGAGAGTCCGATGCGTCTTTCCCGCTATTTTCTGCCGATCCTGCGCGAAACTCCCAAGGAAGCGGAGATCGTATCGCATCGCCTGATGCTGCGCGCCGGCATGATCCGACAGGAGGCGGCCGGCATTTACGCCTGGCTGCCGCTGGGCCTGCGCGTGCTCGCCAAGATCAACGCCATCGTGCGCGAAGAGCAGGATCGCTCGGGCGCGATCGAATTGCTGATGCCGACGATCCAGCCGGCGGAGCTTTGGCGCGAATCCGGCCGCTACGACGACTACGGCAAGGAGATGTTGCGCATAAAGGACCGGCACGAGCGCGACATGCTCTATGGCCCGACAAACGAGGAGATGATCACCGAGATCTTCCGCGCCTATGTCCGTTCATACAAAGACCTGCCGCTTAACCTGTACCATATCCAATGGAAGTTTCGCGACGAGGTGCGCCCGCGATTCGGGGTAATGCGCTCGCGCGAATTCCTGATGAAGGACGCCTATTCCTTCGACCTTGACGCCGAGGCGGCGCGCCATTCCTACAACAAGATGTTCGTGGCCTACCTTCGCACCTTCTTGCGCCTCGGCCTCACCGCCATTCCGATGGTCGCCGACACCGGACCGATCGGCGGCAATTTGAGCCACGAATTCATCATCCTAGCCTCGACCGGCGAGAGCGAGGTTCATTGCCACAGGGACTATCTGAGCTTCGCGCCGCCGCCCGAGACGATCGACTTCGACGACATCGGCGCCGTGCAGGGGGTCGTCGACAAATGGACCTCGCTCTATGCCGCGACCTCCGAGAAGCACGATCAAAACGCCTTCGCCGCCCTGCCCGAGGCTGCGCGCCTGTCGGCGCGAGGCATCGAGGTCGGCCATATTTTCTACTTCGGGACCAAGTATTCCGGGCCGATGAAGGCTGTGGTCAATGGACCGGACGGCAAGGAGCGCGCCGTGCATATGGGCTCATATGGGATCGGTCCGAGCCGTCTTGCGGCCGCCTTGATCGAGGCCAACCATGACGAGGCGGGCGTCATCTGGCCGGAGGCTGTCGCGCCCTTCAAGGTCGGTCTCGCCAATCTTAAAGTCGGCGACGGCCCGACGGACGCCGCCTGCGGCCGGATCTATGCGGCCTTGGCGCGCGCCGGCGTCGACGTGCTCTACGACGATCGCGATGAGCGCCCCGGCGCGAAATTCGCGACGCTGGACCTCATCGGCCTGCCGCATCAAATCCTGGTCGGGCCGCGCAGCCTCGGCGAGGGCAAGGTGGAGCTGAAGAACCGTCGCAGTGGCGAGCGCGAACTCGTCGGCGTCGAGGACGCCATCAGACGGCTCGGCGGCGCCTTATGAACAAAGCCCAAACGTGGACCGCGGCGGCGGCGCCCCTCCTCCCCTCGCGGGAGAGGGCAAAGGCGTTGCGCCGATGACTGCCGCCGTCCTCGACGCGCCCGCCGCGCAACACGCCCCCACGACGTCAACCCGGCCCTTCGCCCGCTTCGAATGGATGCTCGCGCTGCGCTATCTGCGCGCCCGTCGCAAGCATGGTTCGATCTCGGTGATCGCCGGCTTTTCCTTCCTCGGCATTGTTCTCGGCGTCGCCGCGCTCATCGTGGTCATGTCGGTGATGAACGGCTTCCGCCATGATCTGCTCGACAAGATCATCGGACTTAACGGCCATCTTTTCCTGCAGGCCGCCGAAACGCCTCTTACCGACTATGACGCGGTGACCGAACGGGTGCGCCAGGTGCAAGGCGTGAGGCTCGCCCTGCCACTCGTCGAAGGCCAGGCGCTCGCCTCCTCGCCATATAATTCGTCCGGCGTTCTCGTGCGGGGCGCGCATGAGGCGGATCTGAAGCAATTGCCCGGGGTCGGCGGCCATATCACGCTTGGGACGCTCGACGGCTTCGACAAGGAGCAAAGCGCCGCGATCGGCGCCCGTCTCGCCGAGCATCTCAGCCTGCGCGTCGGCGACAGGATCACGATCGTCGCGCCGCGGGGCGCCCAGACGCCTTTCGGCGTGACGCCGCGCATCAAATCCTATCCGATCGTCGCGATCTTCCAGATCGGCATGTTTCAATTCGACAATAGCTTCGTCTTTCTGCCGCTGCCCGAGGCCCAGGCCTTTTTCAACCTCGACGGCCAGGCCAATGTCATCGAGGCCTTTATCGACGATCCCGATCGCATGGACGAAATGCGCGAGCGCATCGAGCCTGTCCTGCATCGGCCGATGATCATGATCGACTGGCGCCAGCGCGATCAGACTTTCTTCGACGCCGTGACCGTCGAGCGCAATGTGATGTTCGCGATCCTGACGCTGATCGTTCTCGTCGCCGCCCTCAATATCATCTCGGGCCTCATCATGCTGGTGCAGGACAAGGCGCACGACATCGCCGTGTTGCGCACGATGGGCGCGACGCGCGGGGCGGTGATGCGCATTTTCCTTATCACGGGCGCAACGATCGGGGTTGTCGGCACCTTCTTCGGCGTGCTGCTCGGCTTGCTCGTCGCCCATAATGTCGAAGCGATACGACATGGGCTCAATTGGTTGCTCAACGCCAATTTTTTTCCGGCGGAAGCCTATTTCCTCTCGCACCTGCCCTCGCGCGTCGAACCGTCCGACGTTGTCGCGGTCGTTGCGATGACGCTTCTCCTTTCGTTTGCCGCGACGATATACCCGTCGTGGCGGGCGGCGCGGCTCGATCCGGTCGAGGCGCTGCGCTATGAATGAAGCGGCCCAACCGCCGGCGCTCTGGCTTCATGGCGTCGACAAACATTTCGGGCGCGGCGAGACGCTTCTCGAAATCCTGCGCGGCGTCGATCTTGCCTTATGGTCCGGCCAATCCGTCGCCTTGATCGCGCCTTCCGGCGCCGGCAAGTCGACGCTGCTCCATGTCGCCGGCCTTTTGGAATCGCCCGACGGCGGCGAAGTCTTCATCGGCGGGGCGGGAACCGCGGGCATGTCGGATGATCAACGCACCGCTCTGCGCCGGAGCGAGATCGGCTTCGTCTACCAGTTCCATCATCTCCTGCCGGAATTCTCGGCCGCGGAAAACCTGATCCTGCCCCAGATGATCCGCGGCCTTTCGCGCGCCGAGGCCGCCAAGCGGGCAAGCGAATTGCTCTCCTATCTTGGCCTTGGCGCGCGCGAGCGCCATCGCCCGGCCGAACTCTCCGGCGGCGAGCAACAGCGTGTCGCCATCGCCCGCGCCGTCGCCAACGGCCCCCGCGTGTTGCTCGCCGACGAGCCGACGGGCAACCTTGATCCCAAGACCGCCGACCACGTCTTCTCGACTCTCGCCGCGCTCGTCCAGGCGAGCGGCCTTGCTGCGCTGATCGCGACCCATAATCTGGAGCTCGCCGCGCGCATGGATCGACGGGTGACGCTGCAGGAAGGCCGCATCATCGAGCTTTCATGAGCGGCGACACCCTTGGAGAACGCAACCCTCGGAGAACGCAGACCCTTGGAGAACGCAAATGACGCTTCGCGATAGGGCGGCGCTTCAATACATCTTTGAGATGACGATCAACGAGGCGGATCAGGTCGTCGTCGATCTGGTCAAAGTCAGAGGCGACACATCTCTGTTGTCGCCGGTACAGGCGAAGATGCAAGTCGCCGCCGAATGTCTCAGCGACGTGCTGTTTGGTCTTGGCGATTGCCAGTGCGACAGCTGCGTCAATTTGCGCAGCGCCGCAGTAAAAGGTCTCGAGGCCGTGACGGCCTGGGAACACGCCAAGTAGAATCAAAGGCCGCCTCGGGTGGCGAAGCAAACGCCACATCGTGCGCGGTTCATTGATCTTTAGCGCGCCGCGCTCAGCCGTCCATCCGTAGATCGAGAAACCTTTGGAGCGCCTTGGCCCGCTGTCGTCTCAGTGATGACGAAAATGAACTCCGCCGCCGCCATGATGGAATCCGCCATGGCCGAAGTGATGGAAATGGCCGCCGCCGAACCCACCGCCATATCCGCCGCCGCCGTAAACCGGTCCGCCGTAGACATAGCCGGGCCCACCGTAATAGCCGCAGCCGCCATAGTAGCCGCAGTCGTCGTAGTCGGCGGCAAAGCCATTGGCCATCGCCATGCCGATGATCCCGAGCGCCGCGCCGGCGACCAACGCGCCGCCGCCATAGCCGTAGTGATGGCGATGATAATGATGACGCCAGGCGACGGTCTCGACGGGAAGCGCGCCCCTGCTGCTCGCCGCGACGGCGAGCGGCCCAGCGATGACGATGGGTCCAGCGGCGGCAGGCGCCGCGCAGGCAAGGGACGCCGCAAGACCTGCGGCGACGACAATCGAACGATAGGACGACGTGACCATGACAACCTCCAACAATCTCCATGCGCGCGGCCTTCCGGCGTCCACGCGCTCTTATTCGTCTCAACGCTTGATCTGGGGTCGCCGCCGAATGTCGCAACGATGAAACGCTTCAATTTCGCGGTTGAATAAGTAAAATCCTCGCGATTGGCCGGCCGGCTTCCGTGATCTTGCCACTCTTGTGAGTTTCGCAGTTCCGCCAGCCACCGTTGATCGCAACGGAAGCCGCAGAAGGCGCCCGCCGCCGATGCAGGGCGCTGTCGATTGAATCGTGGAGCTGCGCCGTGATCGAACGCGCCGCCTTCTTTCCAGAAGACCATCGACGCTAAAACGACGGTTGCGAGCACCCCGACGAGACCTTCGAAGAGCTCCTGCTGGCGCTGCGGGAATTCTGCATCGAGAGACACAAGCGCAATGCCGAGGGCAAGGCACGCCCAACCACACGCCTGGCATCCAATGCGCGCAGCCGCTTTGTTTGAGATAACCCGCGACAATGCCGACGATCAGTGTCGCCTCGATCTCTTCACGCAACATTGTCAAGTATGCGATCAGCACTGGCGCGCCTCTCCCGCGAAAGCCAAGCGCCCCCGTAGAACAGATGGCGCGCCGTTGCAATCACTAAGGAGGGTACGAAAGCAAAAAAAGGCGATTTATTGGAGCCGTTAAAATCTATAGTTCAGAGCGATTCAAATCTGTGACTCTCAGTTTAAAATCATTCTCATATACTCTCACCTTTCGCCCTCGCCATTGGCGCCGCTTCGATGACGACGAAGGCTTGCGCGAGCGGATGCTCGTCGGTGATCGTCACGTGGATGAAGGCCTCGCAAGCGGCCGGCGTGATCGCGGCGAGGCGCGCGGCGGCGCCGCCGGTCAGGCGCATTGTCGGCTTGCCGCCCGGCAAATTGACGACGCCCATGTCGCGCCAGAAGACGCCGCGTCTCAGGCCCGTGCCGAGCGCCTTGGCGCAGGCCTCCTTGGCCGCGAAGCGCTTGGCGTAGGATGCGGCGCGATCCTTGCGACCCTCCGATTTGCGGCGCTCGATGTCGGTGAAGCAGCGGGCGAGAAAGCGCTCGCCGTACCTCTCGAGCGTCTCCTCGATGCGGCGGATGTCGCAAAGATCGCTGCCGACGCCGATGATCATTGGCCCCTTGCCCCGCCTTTATAGCGCCCGCTCGGCATTCTTGCGTCCCTCGTCCATCGCGGCCCGCATTTTCTTCACGCTTTCTGCAAGGCCGATGAAAATCGCCTCGCCGACCAGGAAGTGGCCGATGTTCAATTCGACGATCTCGGGCAGCGCGGCGATGGTCCGCGCGCTGTCGAAATCGAGGCCGTGGCCGGCGTGGCATTCGAGCTTCAGGCCCTTCGTCGCCGCCGCCGCTTGTCGCAGGCGCTCGAATTCATGCGCCGCCCGCTCGCTTTCGCCGTGAGCGAGCGCGTCGCACCAGGCGCCGGTATGGAGTTCGACCACCGGCGCTCCGACCGAGGCCGAGGCCCGCAAAGCCTCCTGCGAAGGCTCGATGAACATCGAGACGCGGATGCCGGCGCGCCCCAATTCGGCGACGAAGGGTTTGAGATGATTGTGGCCGCCAAGCACGTCGAGGCCACCCTCGGTGGTGCGTTCGGTACGTTTCTCCGGCACCAGGCAGCAGGCGTGCGGCTTGAGGCGAAGCGCAATGTCGAGCATCTGCTCGGTCGCCGCCATTTCGAAATTGAGCGGCTTGGCGATCTCGGCCTTCAGCCGGGTCATGTCGTCGTCATGGATGTGCCGACGATCCTCGCGCAGATGCGCCGTTATTCCGTCGGCGCCGGCCGCGACGGCGATGAGCGCAGCGCGCAACGGATCAGGCAGAGCGCCGCCGCGCGCGTTGCGCACCGTCGCCACATGGTCGATGTTGACGCCGAGGCGAAGGGAAGCGGGCATGGGCTCAACCTCTCTCGATCATGCGGGCCAAAGGGGCCGGCTTCGCGCCTTTAAGTCGCGCCGACGCTTTGCCGGCTGCCCGGCTTCACTGCGGGCAATCTCGCCAGTTCCGGCGGCAACGCGTCCGCCGGATAGGCGGGAATATCGAGCGTCGCCAAGGCGATCCGGGCAATGCCGATATCAGCTTTGCCGCCCGAGCGATCGATGAGGCAGGCCGCGCCGACCAAAGCGCCGGGGTGGGCTTTGATCGCCTCGATGCATTCGCGCGAGGAGAGGCCGGTCGTGATGATGTCCTCGACCATCAACACGCGCGCGCCGGGCTCGATGGCGAAGCCCCGCCTCAACTGAAAGACGCCGTCAACCCGCTCGACGAAAATCGCCTTGGCGCCGAGCCAGCGCGCCGTCTCATAGCCCGGCACAATGCCGCCGAGAGCCGGCGACACGACGACGTCGATCTTGCCGAAAGCCGCCTCAGCCTTTCGCGCCAGCGCGCGACAGAGGCGCTCGGTGCGCTTCGGGTCCTGGAAGACGAACATCTTTTGCAGGAACGCTGGCGAGCGCAGGCCCGACGACAGAATGAAATGACCTTCGAGCAGCGCTCCGGCGGCTCGAAATTCGTCGAGGACTTGGCTCTCGCTCAAAATATCGGATTCGCTCATGGCAGCCTCAATAGCAGAGCGCAGGTTGCGCCCAAAGCGCTTGCGCTTCGGGGGCGGTGGCGCGCAGGATCGGCTTTCCGCCCGGAGCCTCGCCGATGCGCGCCTTTCAAACACTCGCCTTGCCAGCCGAACCGGCGGTTATCGCGCCCGACGGGACTTTAGGGCGAATCCTGCTCGCGCTCTCCAGCGGCAGTCTTGCTCATTTCACCCTGCCCGCCGGGGCCGTCTCGCACCCGGTCCAGCATCGCACCGTCGAAGAGATTTGGTTCTTCCTGCAGGGCCACGGCGAGATCTGGCGCGCCAACGACGCCGCGCAATCCATCGTCGCCGCTCTGCCCGGCGTCTCGATCACCATCCCGCTCGGAACGGCGTTTCAATTCCGGGCGCTCGGCGACGAGCCGCTGACCTTCGTCGCGATCACCATGCCGCCCTGGCCGGGCGATGGCGAAGCCTTTCGCGTCGAGGGACCTTGGGAGGCGAAACTGCCGTGATCGATGCTACCGATGATCCACGGGGGTCGGGACCGCCTGCCGACGCTCGACTGTCACCCTACGCGCCCGGACCCGAAGCAAGCGGACCGAGATTTTCGTTGCGCGACCCGGCGCTCTCGGCCTATCCCTCGCCCGACGTCGCAAGGCGCGCCGCCGACGCATTGGAAGCCTAGTCGCGGCAGATCAAGATTTCGAAACAAATAATCGATATATCAAGCCCCGAGCCGGCTTAGCTCAGTTGGTAGAGCAACTGATTTGTAATCAGTAGGTCGCGGGTTCGATTCCTGCAACCGGCACCAAGGAAATCAACAACTTAGCTAACGTATCGAAACGGCCTCGCCCTCCGTGGGCAACCTAGTGGGCAACCCGACGCCCTCGAGCCGATCC
>DASZFX010000344.1:0-6055 GCA_035939375.1 Roseiarcus sp. | reverse complement strand
ACGTCGGTCGCGTGGTCGACGACGTGGTTGTTCGTGACGATATAGCCGTCGGCCGAAATGAAGAATCCGGAACCCTGGGCCATTTCGAGATGGTGGGGATGACGGTGCGGCATGCGCTGGCTAGGGCCGTCGCCTTCATCGCCGAACGGATCAACGCCCTGGCCGAATTGACGGAAGAAGCGGTCAAGCGGGCTGCCGGGCGAAATGTCCGGGCCGCTCGACATGTCGGTGGAATCGCCCTGCATCGTTACTTTCACCGAAACCACCGCGCCTTTCACGTGGTCGACGACATCGGCGAAAGAGGCGGGTCCTGTGGGCTGCGTCGGCTGGATCGCCGAGGAGATCGCCGAGGCCTGGGCGAGAGCCGGATAAGAAGAGAGGCTTTCGAAAGCGAGGCCGCCGATCGCGGTAAGGGCGACGGCGCCGAGGAGCGCCCCCTTCAACGTGCGAGAATTGAAACCTGGACGATTGAGCAAGCGCATTCGCGTCTCCATTCCAAAAGCGCCAAACGGACGTTTCGTCGATATGGCGCGCAGGATGAACCAACCTCGTTTACGGGGCGATGGCGCGAAGATGAAGGTTTGGTAAGGCGCAGGGCGCGGCTTCGACTTCAATAAGACGAGCGCTCAGAGCCGCTTATCGTCCAGTAAGGCGGCGACGCGGCGCTCCTCGGCCGCCGTCAAAGGCGAAGGCGAGAGATTGGACCCAGTGCGCCGGCGGACCCCCGCCAGCAAGGAGGCCGCCCCAAGGAGAAGAATCAGCGGCGGGCCGCCCCATAAGAGAAGCGTGTTCATTTTCAACGGCGGCTTGAGCAGGATGAAGTCGCCGTAGCGCGAGACGAGAAAGGCCTTTATCGCCTCGTCGCTCTCGCCTTTGGCGAGACGCTCGCGAATCAAAACGCGTATGTCATGGGCGAGCGTGGCGTCGGAATCGTCGATCGACTGGTTCTGGCAGACCATGCAGCGCAGCCCGGCCGAGAGATCGCGGGCGCGCGTTTCGAGCTTGGGATCGGGGAGCATTTCGTCCGGCTGGACGGCATGGGCCGTCGCAACCGCGCCGAGCGCAGCGAGCGCAAGCGCAAAGGTCGCCGCGCGCGCCATCTAAGGCGTCCCGGCGGGCTGCGCCGCGAGCGCAGCTTTGGCGCGGACCGGCGCGCCGATGCGCAGGCGCCGGTCGGCGAGCGACAAAGCGCCGCCGAAGGCCATGATGCAGGCGCCGATCCAGATCAATGAGACGAGCGGCTTCCAGTAGAGACGCGCGGCGATCGCGCCGCCGGTTTGATCGCCGATCGATATATAGACCTGACCGAGGTTAAGCGTGACGATGCCGGCCTCGGTCGTCGACATCTGCCGCGCCGGGAAAAAGCGCTTGGAGGATTCGACGGTCGCAACGAGCGCGCCGCCGTTGCGGATCGCCGCCTTGGCGACGACATCGCGATAGTTCGGCCCTGTCCGCGGCTCGATGGCTTCTATGGTCACTTCATAAGGACCAACCGTCCGCGGCTCGCCAATCTTCATCGAGGCGATTGTTTCGGCGCCGAGCCCCGTCATCGCAAGGCCAAGCAAAGTGACGCCCACGCCGACATGGGCGATCGCGCTGCCCCAGACGGAGAGCGGCAGGCCCAGCGCGCGCGAGAACGCGACCTGAAGCGACGCCCGGCCGCGCCAAAGACGTGCGGCGATCTCGCTCGAGGCGCCGAGGATCACATAGGTCGCAAGGCCGGCGCCGATCGGGGCCAGCACCGGCCCGCCTGTCGTCGCCGCGAGCAAGGCGATCGCAACGCTTAAGCCCGCGGCGGCGGCGGCGGCGAGACGCTGCGCGACGCCGAGGAGGTCGCCGCGTTTCCAAGCAAGCGACTGACCGATGGGTGCGATCAAACAAAGCGCGATCATCAATATGCCGCAGGTCATGTTGAAAAAAGGCGCGCCGACCGTGATTTTCTCGCCGGTGATCTGCTCGAGCGCCAGCGGATAGAGCGTTCCGATCATCACGGCGGCGCAGCTTGTGGTCAGAAACAGATTGTTGAGCACCAAGGCGCCTTCGCGCGAGATCGGCGCGAAGAGGCCGCCCTGCTTGAGCGCCGGCGCACGCCAGGCGAACAGAGCCAAGGCGCCGCCGATGAAGGCGGCGAGGATCAGGAGTATGAAAACGCCGCGGCGCGGATCGCTGGCGAAGGCATGGACAGAGGTCAAGACGCCCGAGCGCACCAGGAACGTGCCGAGCAGTGAAAACGAAAAGGCGAGGATGGCGAGGAAGATGGTCCAAACTTTCAGCGCTTCGCGCTTCTCCATGACAGCGATGGAATGTACGAAGGCGGTTCCGGCGAGCCAGGGCATGAGCGAAGCATTCTCGACCGGATCCCAGAACCAGAAGCCGCCCCAGCCGAGCGTGTAGTAGGCCCAGTACGAGCCCATTGCAATGCCGAGGGTCAGGAAGCACCAGGCCACGAGCGCGAAGGGTCTGACGAAACGCGCCCAGGCGGCGTCGACCCGGCCTTCGATCAGCGCTGCGGCGGCGAAGGAGAAGACGATCGAGAAGCCGACATAGCCGAGGTACAGAAGCGGCGGATGAATGGCGAGGCCCGGGTCTTGCAGGATCGGATTGAGATCGCGACCCTCGAAAGGCGCCGGATCGAGCCGCGCAAAGGGGTTAGACGTCATCAGGATGAAGGCGAGGAAGGCGCTCGAGATCATGCCCTGCACGGCAAGTACGTTGCCGCGCAGCACCGGCGGCAGTCCGCGTCCGAAGGCGGCGACCAGCGCGCCGAAAAAGGCAAGGATGAGGACCCAGAGCAGCATCGAGCCCTCGTGGTTTCCCCAGACGCCGGTGATCTTGTACACCATGGGCACAGCGGTATGGGAATTCTCGGCGACGTTCAGCACCGAGAAGTCCGAGACGAGATGCGCTTCGACGAGCGCGCCGAACGATAGCGCGATCGCCGCGAATTGACCGAGCGCGGTCGATTGAGCGACGCCGATCAACCCTTCGTCGCGTTTCGCCGCGCCCCAGAGCGGGACGATCGCCTGGGCCAGCGCCAAGGCGAGAGCCAGCGTCAGCGCGTAATGTCCGATCTCGACGATCATGATCCGCCCCCGCTCTCCTGCCAGCGGCCCTGTTTCTTCAAAGCGTCGACCACTTCGCGCGGCATATAGCGCTCGTCGTGCTTGGCGAGGATCGTATCGGCGCGGAATTTTCCCGGCGCTTCGAGCACGCCTTCGGCGACGACGCCCTGTCCCTCGCGGAAAAGATCGGGGACCGGGCCTTGATAGGTCACCGCGACGTCACGGACATTGTCGGTGATCACGAAGGAGATTTTCTCGCTGTCGGATTTGACGAGCGAACCCGCCTTCACCAGGCCGCCGATGCGCAGGCGCGCGCCGGCTTGCACGTCCTTTTGCGCGAGCTCCGACGGCCCGTAGAAGAAGACAATGCTGTCGCGCAGGGCGTAGAGCGCGAGACCCGCCGCGAAAGCGACGATGCAAAGCGCGACGCCGATGAGAGTGAGCCGTCGTCCCTTTCGCGTCACGTCAGCTCTCCAGCCCGAGTTCTTTGGCGAGCGTTTCCAGATCCCGCCTGGCCGCGTCGTTGCCGCCCAGCGCTTCGCGCGCCTTGACGAGCGCGGCCTTGGCCTTGTCGGGCTCATTTAAGACCGTATAAGCGCGAATAAGACGCTGCCAACCTTCCGCGTCATCGCCCTTGGCTTCGAGCCGGGCGGCGAGGCGGTCGACCATTCCGTGGATCGCCGCCTGCCGCTGCTCCGGGGTCAGCGAAGCGATCGCCCGGGCCTCGTCGCTTGGCGGCGCGTCGACTTTCGCCGAAGGCGCCGGCTCTTTTGCCCTGAGCGAGGCAAGACGCTGGCGTACAACCGGCGCCCAGGGCGCGCCCCGCGGCGAGTCCGCGAGCAACTTTTCATAGAGATCGGCCGCCAGCGATTTGTTGCCGTCCTGCTCGGCGGCGAGCGCGGCATAATAGCGCGCTTTCGGCAGGTCAGGCTTGCCGGCGAGCGCTTGCTGGAACGCGGCGCGCGCATTGGCCGTCACGATTCCCCCGGCGGCGGCGACCTGCGCCTCGCCGTAATCAGCGCGCGTTTCGGGATTGTCGCCGATGAGGCGCAAAGCTTCGCTGAAGGCTTTGACCGCTTCGTCATAGCGCGCGAGCCGCATATAGGCGGGCGCGATGACTTTGAAGCCGAGCCCGTCATCGGGATGAGCGATGAGATGCGCTTCGATCTTGGCGACCCCGGCGGAAAGGTCATCGGCGCGCGAAGGATCGTTCAATCGCGCCAGGATCGGCTCATCGGGCTCAGCAGGGGCGCCGTAGCGGGCGTAAAAGCCGAGCGCGACCAGCGGCACGCCTATCAGAATGACGAGCGCGGCAATGGCGCGACGGGGGCCGCCGCCTTCGGCGGCGGCGACGGCCTTGGCCCGCTCGCCCGCGGCGATGAGGCGGCGCGCGGCTTCGACGCGAGCGCCCGCCGCCTCGCCCTCCGGCAATTGCCCGCGGGCGACGTCGCGCTCGATCTCTTCGAGCTGCGCCTTATAAAAGGCGACCGAGCGCGCCTCGCCCTCGGGCGCGGCGCGCCGACGCGTCAGCGGCCAAAGAGCGCAAAGCAGCGCGGCGCCCGTCATCAATGCAAAGACGACCCAGATCATCGGAACGGAGCGGCCTCTCTCCCGGCGCAAACAACGAGATAAACCAGTGATTTCAACATCGCGACAATACAATAAGCCACGCGGCGAAACGATGGTCCTATCAGGTAGACCTTTACGGGGCGCTTCGAAGCGGCCTTAAGCTCTCAGGCCGCAGGGCCGGCCAAATTTTCGCTCGCCGCCCATAGTTTTCGCGCAGCCACATCGTCCTGCGCGGCGGTCGACGGCGTCACTTTGCGTCGATCGGCAAAATAATAGCCGCTGTCCGCGGCGACCTCCGGCGAGGAGACGAGATAGACGATCGTTTCTGCGCCCTTTTCCGGCTTGATCGCCAAGAGTTTGGCGAGCCAGAAAACACTTCCCAACACGCCGCCCGCCTGGTCGCCGAAGCGGGTCGCGACGAAACCGGGATGCAGGCAATTGGCGGTGACGCCGGTCCCCGCGAGGCGCCGGGCAAGTTCTCGGGTGAAGAGGATATTGGCGAGCTTCGAGCGGCCATAGGCGCGCAACGAGCCATAGTTCCTCTCGCTCTGAAGATCGTCGAAATCGAGCTTTGCGCCCTGATGCGCCGAAGAGGCGGTGCTGACAATCCGCGCCGGCGCCGAAGCCTCGAGCTTAACGGCAAGCGCCTTGGTCAATATGAAATAGCTCATGTGGTTGAGCGCGAAAGTCATTTCGAGCCCGTCGCCGGTCACGCGCCGGGAAGCGAAGATCGCGCCGGCATTGTTGACGAGGACGTCGATGCGCGGCGCCTCGGCCGCGATTTCCGCGCCGACGCGGCTGATCTCGGCGAGGCTTGAGAGGTCGGCGCGAAAGGCGCGGTGGGGAGAGGCGCCTTTGGCGCTTTTGGCGGCGAGGCGCTCCAACGTCGCCTGCGCCCGCGTCTGGTCGCGCGCGATGAAGAAGATCGTCGCGCCAGCCTCGGCGAGTTTTCCCGCAGCGACCGCCCCGATCCCAGACGTCGCGCCAGTCATCACCACGATCTTGCCTTGCATCCCTTTGCTCCCGACGCCCTGCGACGTCCCTTGTCAGCCGGCGCTCATGCGCCAAGAGCCGTCCGACTGCCGACAGCCCGAACCATGGCCGACATACGGACGCCCCGCGATATACACGGTCTGCGAAAAGGGGCGGCACGAGCCCGCCGCGGCGCCCGCCTCGACATAGCCATACACGCCACGCTCGCCCCGCCATGGCGAGCGCTGACCGCTTTCGAGCGCGGCTATCTGCGCCTTGTAGGCGGCGACTCGATCGCTGTTCTCCAACCCGAGTCCCACGGATCCGGCAAGCACGCCTCCGAGCATCGAAGGGTCGACCGTTTCCGGCGCCGCCGGCGCTGCGTCCGGCGAGAGGGCCGCCGCCGCAGCAGCCGCGGTCGCCGGCGGCGCGCTTGCGCCCGTCGCCGAGCA
>DASZFX010000343.1:0-8058 GCA_035939375.1 Roseiarcus sp. | reverse complement strand
TGCGCGCCGCCGAAGGCGGCTAAAGCACTTGACAGACCTTTCGGTCGGCGCACAGGAGCCCTGTTCCAAATAATGGCGGCTTGCGCCTCCCGCCGCCCGCCAGGTGAGTTCATTTGGGGGTCCGATGCTCTAGGCCGTCTCGAACAAGCGCTGGCCGATATATTCGCCGCTCGCGACGCCGGCCGGGCAGGCGAAATGACCGCCGCCGGTGTGGGTGACGAATTGGTTCATCATGTCGAAGCGGGACAGTTTGTCGAAAATTTTGATGAAGCCGCTGCGCGGGTCGCGCTGGTAGCAGATGAAGATCAGCCCGGCGTCGAACTCCATGCCTTTGCGGAAGGGCGGCCAAGGCTCGGTGGTGAGATTGGCGCCGTCATTGTACGAATAGGAGCGGCGTAAGATTCGCGCGCCTTCCATCGCCGCCTGATGAGCGAGCCGCACGTGCGAATTCTCCTGAATCAACAGGGCGCCGCTGGCCCCGCTCGCGGAAAGATCGATCGGATCGAATTCGCTTTCGCCCCCGAGCGGCGCGCCGGTGAGCTTCTTACGGCCGAACGTCTTTTCCTGAACGACGATATTCATCCTGTCCCAGCGTTCCAGCGCCATGCGCGCGCGGCGGATGACGACGTACGAGCCGCCGCGCATCCATGGCGGCGCCTCATCGCCCGCCCATACGACCGCCGCCATTTGCCCAACATCCGCCGTCGGCGGATTGCCGGTTCCGTCCTTGAATCCCATCAGATTGCGCGGCGTTTTGCCTGACCCGTAGTCGGAAACGAAGCCCGCCTGGACCCAGCGGATTTGCGCGAGGTCATAGGCGAGACCGGTCAACTGGCGTAAGGCGTGAAAGGCGACCTGCCCATTGTCGGCGCAGGCTTGAACCAAAAGATCGCCGCCGACCCGTTCCGGCGCCAATTGCTCCCCGGGGAAGGTCGGCAGGTCGACGAAAGCCTCCGGTCTTTGGCCCGCCAGACCGTAGCGATCGCGACCGTCCTTGATGAAAAGCCCCGCGCCGAAGCCGAAGGTCAACGTCAGACGCGATGGGCCGAGGCCGACGACATCGGCAGGATCCAGCGCTTCGGAATAGTCTTTCTCGCCGGGAACTTCGACCGCTTCGCCGATGCTGAGCAGCGCCGCGGCGCGGGTCCATCGGCGCATCAGCCGCGCGACGTCTTCGCGCTTGTCGGCGATGAGATCGAAAGCGGCGATCTCAGCATTCGTCTGCGCCGGCGTCAGGATGCCGCTTTGGTTCGCGCCGTAGAAAGGCTCGACGGATTCTTTGGCCGGCGCGCCTTGCGGCGTCTCGATAGCTTGCGCGCTCCCCGCGAGGCCCGATCCGGCGACCGCAGCCAATCCTGCGGTCCCGGTTAGGAAGCCGCGACGCGTCGCCCGCGGCCGGCCCTGTTCTTGCTCGCGCTTCGTCATGGCGTCGCCTCGCCAGGATGCCTGGCTTTTGCATTTCGCGCCACGGCCGCAATGCCCTCTTTTTTTGTTCAGAATGTGATGGTCGTGCGGACGCCGATCACCGCTTCATTCTTCACTTTCTGCGTCGGATTGTCCGGATTGACGATTCCAGCGCCAGGATTGAACACATATTGGAGGTCAGGCTGGATTTGCCACCACGGCGCGGCTTGGTACTGATAGGTCGTCTCGATGAAAGTCTCAGATCGGCGGACCGGCGTATAGACGCCCGGATTGAAGAAGGCCGTATCCTGATTGAACCCGCTGGCGCTGTTGCTGACCTGAGCATAGCCGAAACCAAGGCCGAAAACGTCCTTCGAGCGGCCGACAAACGGCTCGTTCATCGTCAGGCCGCCATTGAGGCTGAAGCTGATCAGGTTGCGATCTTGCAGCGGCGTGAACGACGGGCGGATGAAGAGATTGATGTTGCGGTCGGCGTCGTTTTCGAAGCGATAGATCATCTGATCGGCCATTGCGTAGAAGGCGTAATCGCCGCGATGGCTCGCCGGGATCCCGGAGCTTGCCGGATCGGCGAGCGGCAGGCCGGCGCTGTCGTAACGCAGATCGGCGAAATTCTCACTGTCGTACCAAAAGCCGATCTTGTAGACGCCGGCGAGCGGCGCGGTCTCGCCGGGCTTGGCGGCCGAGCCCTGCGGCGACGTAGAATATTGCAATTCGGCTATGGCGAGGACGCCCCCATTGAGCGGGAAACTCAATCCGTTCGGGTTGCGCATCTGAGGATCGCCGTAATTGCTGAAAACCGGGCTGCCATTGAAGACGCCCGCGAGCATGGTCAAGGAATCGCTCGGATGCGCGCGCACTCTGACGCCGAGCGCCGAGAGCGGATAGACCGGGCCGCCGGCCGGCATGTCGGCGGTCGGCGTCATCGGCCAACCCATCGCCGCGTTGAGAAAGACGCCGCCGTTTTGGCTCAGCATGAACTCTTGATCGATGCTCTGTTGGCCGAGCTTTACGTCGAGGGCGCCGCCGAACATCGTTTGCTGGTACCATAGCTCCCAAAGTCGCGTGGCGACGTCGGCTTCGATGTTGCTCGCAAGCTGCAAGGTCAAAAGATTGTCCGTGCTCAGGTTGCGGCCGTGGATCTGCAATCCGCTGACGTTGAACAGGCCGCCGTTCCAGCCGAAAGCGGCCTGGGTGTCCGTCTGCAACGTTGCGGTGGTCACGCCGTCATAGGCGAAGCCGACGCGGCGCCCGCCGCTGACATTGCCTAAGATCTCGCTCTGCTCCTGAAGGGTCAGGGTCGTGCCGAAGGTTTTCAACGCCGGCCGCAGGCCCCACATGTCGCCGAACAGGTTCGAATCCTGCGGAAGGCTGCCGAAAGGCCCGTTGGACGAGGCGGCGTCCGGCTTGGCTTGTGTCGCATTGGCGTCAACCGGCTGATCTAGGCTTCGTGCAGGTTGAGCCGTCGGCGTCGTGGAATTCTGCGCCGCCGCGGGGCTGGGAGCGGCGACATTCGTCGAATCAGCGAGCGCCGCCGTCCAGAAAAACGTCGCGGCGAATCCGACGCACAGACCAGGCGCGAGGCGAAAAAGCCGCTGAGCGTCGAGAGAGATAGGGAACGACATTTCATGCAGTAAGAAACCGACCAGGCCCGCTGTCAATCATGATTTGTACGTATCGGAGGTCGCTCGCGGCGCGCGGTCGCCGGCCAAAGATGGCGGGCGAGCATTTCTCGGTTTGGCGCGCGCGCGCGACCGCCGAAAATGGGCGTTTCAGATCAGAAGTGCAGGCTGGCGCCGACGCGCAGGAGACTGGTTGATGTGCTCAGCGATTTCGACGTGAAGGGCGTCGTATAGGTCGCGCCGGCGAAATCGTAGAAAAGATATTCGCCGCGGACCGAGACGTTTCTTGTCAACGCATATTCGAGGCCGGCGCCGATGACGTCGCCGCGGATCGTCTTGTTCGAGGAGCCCGACGGGTCCTGATAGCTCGTCGTCGAAAAGGCCCAGCCAATCGTGCCGTAAGCCATCATATTGCCCCAGGCGTAGCCGCCCTTGACCCGCGCCGACGATAAGAAGTCCTGAGTGAACGAACCGGCGCCGAAGCTACCTGTGCGGATCGAGCCAAAAATCGCATCGGCTTCGGCGCCGCCGACCAGGCCGCCGTTCTGCAAATTGTATCCGACATGGGCGCCGGCGGCTGGGCCGGAGATGGTGGCGCCGCCGGTCGTCCCGAGCGCCGCCGCGGCGTCGATGCCGATCTCAACGCCGGAAAAGTCCGCCGGGCCCGGGCCGGTGTAGGTGCGGTACGGCAAGTCGGCGGCGAAAGCCGGGCTGACGAGGCATGCGCCGAGCAGGGCGAAGGCCAGCGCAACGGCGAACGAGCGACGCATCTTGACGATTGCCTCCAACGGCTCAGCTCTTTCCGAGCCGTTAGGATTGTAATCGTTTTCTTCATTCGCTCTTCGCCAAACTGTAACTAGCGCAAATGAAGGGTTAACGCGAGGTTCGACAATGATCGAGCGAGGCGAAGTATGCTCAAAGCGTCAATTGCGCTCGATGGTGCTGATCTCGGACTCGGTTCCGTCGCGCCAGGTGATCTGTACGCTGATCGCCTTGGTCCTGGGCGGGACCTTCATATAGAGCTTGGCGTTCTCTGGCGTCGAGAAGGGGTCCTTGGCGTTGCAGCCCGGCAAATCGTACCGTTGCAGCGGCTTGGAATCGTCAAGGCCGTAACGCAATTCGGCGATTGCGCAGCGATAGGTGACCAATGTCGTGAAATAAACCAGGGTTCCATTGAAGTCGCGGAACTCGACCCAGCTCGAAGGCATCTGTTCGAGGATCTTTTTCTGTTCGCGAAACAGCGCCACATCGGGATCGAACCGGATCGGAAAAGGACCGACCGCGCCGCCGTCCTGCGTTTCGTAGCGCACCTCGATGATCGTCGCCGCCGCCTTGATCGACAGCGGGAAAGAGGGATTGGGCATGCGCTGGCCGGTGCGCTGGTCGAGCGTGTCCAAAAGGCCCGTCGCCTTGAACTCGCCCTTGTCGCCGAGGCGATAGAAAATGGCCGTGGCCGGCTCAGGCAATGAAAGGGTCACGGTCCAGCCGGCGTTCGAGCGGCTGAAATTCGCGATCGGCGCCGCGCCGCCGACCTTCAAGGTCTCGGGGAGGTCGGGGGTCAGCGCCGCGGTCTGCTCCTTGGGCGGGGGCGCGGCCGTCTCCCGTCTGACGATCGGCGCGGGCGTCGCAGGCGCAGCGTCGGCGATCTTGACGGGCGAAGCGGCTGGCGCGCCTTCAGCGGGCGCGACGGCCGCCACAGGGCTCGCTGCGGCGCCGGAAAGGACGATGTCGCCGATCACCTCGTCGTAATAGGCCGGCGTCTGGTCGTAACCGACGGTCGCGGCAAGCGCGCTGACCCCGACCTGCGTCGCTTTGGTGATTTCCACCAAGGTCCGGCCCGGCTTTGCGACTTCGCGAAGAAAAGTCCGCGTGAAGACCGAATTCGCATCGCTGTCGCTGTCGGACAGGCGGTCAAGCGCTTCCTGTTTGGCGCCGGCCGACATTAAGACGAAGACGCCCTTGGGCGCGTCGATGCGCGCAAGGCCGCGAGTCCCGGCCGTTCCCCGCGTGCCGAGCGGCGTGAACGGATTGTCGCGACAGGCGTCGAGCACGAGGATCGTCACTTGCGCGCCGCGTTCGCGGATGCCGTCGATGACCCGTTCGACCGGGACGGCGGCATCGCGCACGATGTCGAATTGATTGGCCTGGGCGGCGGGCACGTCGACCGGCAGGAGAAAATTGGCGCCGGAAATCTCGAAGCCATGGCCGGAAAAGAAGAAGAGGGCGCGATCGCCCGGCCCGACCTCCGCGTAGAAGGCGGCCAAGGCCCGGCTCATCGCGCGCTGATCGGCATTTTGTGCGCGTCGCACGATGAAGCCGACCTTTTCAAGCTCATCGCCGACGGCGCGCGAGTCCGCGACCGCCTTTTTCAGCGGCGTGACATTGGCGTAGGCGTCATTGCCGATGACGAGCGCCAGCGAGCGCGCTTCGGCGGCAGAGGCGAGGCCCGCGAACGCCAGGGCCATAAGAGTCGCAGCGACTCGCCTTGATAGGCGGGCGACAAATGACCAGCGCCGATTTTGACCGAGGGTCGCGCTTATCGGCGCGCGAAAGGCCGTGATCCCCGCCATGCCCCATCCCGATCTTTGAGAATCCCCATAGTAGCCCCGCGCCGAGCCAAGACAAAGCGCTTCGCCAATTTACGGTATGGACCGCCGTCGCCTCGGCGCCTTTGAGCCATCACTCTAAGCGTCCCCTCGCCGCGTCAGAATCATCGGCATTCCGCCCCTGGGCCGCAGCGTCAGGCGCTGGATCGGCGCGACCTGATGTCCCGGCGCGAGGTCGAGGCGGAAGGCCCTGACCATCGCGGCGAGGAAGATCGTCGCCTCTTGCAGCGCGAAACCCATGCCGATGCATGTGCGCGGACCGGCGCCAAAGGGCAGATAGGCGAAACGATCGATTTTCTCGCGCTGGCCCGGCATGAAACGCGTCGGATCAAAGAGATCGGCGTCGCGCCAGAGCAGCTTGTGACGATGCAGCACATAGGGCGAGATGAAGACAAGCGTCCCGGCGTGAATTTTCTCGCCGACCAAAGTATCGGGCGCGATCGCCTCGCGGCTAAGCGTAGGCACGGGGGGATAAAGGCGCATCGCCTCTTCGAGCGTTGCGCGTATTCGCGGCAAGCGTTCGATCTTCGCCGCTTCGATCGGACCATCGCCGAGAACTTCGTCAACCTCGCGTTCGACTTCGTCGCGCCATTGCGAATGCTGGCTCAACAGGAAAAGCGACCACGTCAAAGCGTTGGCGGTGGTCTCGTGGCCGGCGGCGATGAAGGTGACGATGTTGGCCCTGATTTGCGCCTCCGCGAGTCCCTCGCCGGTCTGGGGATCGCGCGCGTCGAGGAGCATCGTCAGGAGATCGCGTGGCGGCGCTTTCGCCGCGGCGGCGCCGGCCTCGGCTTCGCGCGCCGGCCGGCCCGCGATGATGTCGTCGATCGCTTCGTCGAAGAATTTCTGCGCTGTCGCCGCGCTCGGCTTGCCGAGCCGCGGCAGCCATTCGGGCGCGCCGAGAAGATCAAAGGGATGCAATCTTCCGGTGGCGTTGACGAAGAGCGTTATGGCGTGGGCGAATTCGCGCGGATCGCGGGCGAGACCGGTCGGAAAGATCGTACGTTGCAGCACTTCGAGCGTTGCGATCGACATTTCGCCGGAGATGTCGAGCCGACGGCCGGGCCGCAGAGGCGACCAGCGCTCGACGAGCCATTCGGCGGCGGCGATCATCGCGGGCGCGAAGACCTCGACCATGCGGGGGGTGAACAAAGCCGCTAGCGCGCGGCGCTGCCGGCGCCAATCGTCGGCCTCGGCCGTAAGCAATCCATCGCCGAGGCCCGGCGACAGCAGGCGCAATTGCAGAGCGTCCTTGCGATAATTGGCGACGTTGTCGATGAAGACCCGGCGGATGGCGGCGGGTTCGCAAATCACGGCGACGCGGCCGAGGACGCCGTTCGCCTGGGTGATCGGCCATTCGAAATTGTAGCGGGTCCAGGTGGTGAGCGGATTGCGCCAGACGTGGAAGAGGAAGGGCAGGGCGCCCAGCGGCGCTTCATGGGGGATAGGGGCGGGCGGTCGCTCTCCCAGGGCGGAGGCTCGTGCGAGGTCGCTGACGCTCATGGCGGGCTCCTTTGGGGAGAAGTATGGGGCTGGCGGGGGGCTGCGCCAAGAGCGTCAAAGACCGGATGGGGCGCCTTCGCGGAACCTCGCTGGAGCTCAATTCGCACACCGCGCGGTAACTGATTTACGACGCTATTGCCCCTCCCGCCAACTCCTTATAACGTCATAATGTGTATCGCAGCTAAGCGGAGGGAGCGATGACGAAGCGTTTTGGATTGGCGGCGGCTTTTCTTGCCGGATTGTTGAATTGCGGCGCGGCAAACGCCGATCCCGTCACGATTTCCTTCCTGACCCATTGGCCGCCGGAGACGGTCGCCAAGCTCAAAGCCGCGACCGACGCCTATTCGAAAAGCCACGCCGATGTGAAAATCGAAATCAGGGCGGTGCCGTTCGGCGATCTCCTGACCACTATCCGCGCGCAAGGCTCGAGCGCCAACGGCGCGACGATCGACGGGATCTACGACCTTTGGCTGCCGGAACTCGTGCGCGACAAGCTCGCCGCCCCGGTTCCCGCGGAGCTCGCGGCGGATGTCGCCAAGAACTGGCCGAAGGGCGTCCAGGGCGCCGCCAGCGTCGCCGGCGCGCTCTATGGAATCCCCAACGAGATCGATCTTTACACGCTGAACTACAACAAGAGGCTCTTCGCGGAAGCCGACATTGCCGGGCCTCCGAAGACCTGGAGCGAATTTACCGCCGACGCCGAGAAGCTGACCAGGAAAAATGGCGGAACGGTCACGCAGCAGGGGTTCGGGCTGATCAATTCGTGGGCCGCCGGCGTCGTCCATCCTTTTGCTTCGCTCCTGGCTTCGAACGGCGGCGCGCTGATCGTCGACGGCAAGCCGATGCTCGATTCAAAGCAGGCCGGCGAGACATTTGCGCTCTATGAAAAGCTGATCAAATCCGGC
>DASZFX010000342.1:0-3676 GCA_035939375.1 Roseiarcus sp. | reverse complement strand
CGCGATCCTCCCAGAACCCCCCGCGCCCGCGCCCGAGCGAAGCGAAGTCCACCACCGCCTCGACCCGCATCACATACTTGGGCATCTTGTAGCCGAGCTGGCGTTCGACCCTGAGGCGCAGCGGCGCACCATGCGCGACAGACACGGGCGCGCCGTTCATGTCATAGGCGAGGATCGTCTGAGGGTGGAAGGCGTCGATGAGATCGATGCTCTCGTAATATCGACCCGACCCGTCCAAGGTTTGTTCGAGATTATCGGCGCAATGAAAGACGATATAGCGCGCATTTGCTTTCAGCCCGGCGCGATCGAGCATTTGCTTCAGGGGCGCGCCGCGCCATTTCCCGATGCAACTCCACCCTTCGACGCAATCGTGCCGCGTGATCTGGGTGCGGGCCGGCAATTGGCGCAATTCGGCGAGCGACAATTGCAACGGCGTATCGACGAGCCCGTCGACGACAAGCCGCCAATTGGCGAAGTTCTCTTTTCTCGCCGCCGCATAATCGGGATCGTCGGGCTCGGTCGAGCCGTTGGGCTTGAAGACTTTGGAGATGTCGGCCTCCGAATATTCCCGCGCCAGGGCGTCGCGTGAGCCGAGCAGCGCGCGTTGAACCGAACGGGTCAGCGTCTCGGCCGCATCGAGAATCGAGAGCCCGCTCGGCGATCGCGACAACCGGTCGCATCCAGCAAGCCCGAGCGCCGCGCCCGCGCCGAGGCCAGCGATCAATTGTCGACGCGTCGGCGTGAGTTTACGCCTCATGACTTTCCTCCTCTATGCGATAGCGCCCGGTGATCATCGAGCGCATATTGTTGAAGACGCCGGAGACCAGCACCATCACGACGTGAACCAGCAAAAACAGTACGAGGTACGAAGCGGCGATGAAATGCACGGCTCGAGCCGATTGCCGCCCGCCGAAAAGGTCTAGAAGCTGGGGAAAAGCCGCATCGATTCCCGGCGACATGGTCAAACCGGCGAGAATGAGGATCGGCAGAGCGACGATCACGGAGAGATAGGCGAGCTTTTGCAGGACGTTGTAGTGCGAGGCGGCGTCGCCCTTGGGAAAACGCAAGCGTGCATGTTCAAGGATCGAATGCGGGATCGATCGGACCTCGGCGGCGGTCGGCAGGAAATCGCGGGCGAGGCGGCGTTTGACCAGAAGATTGGCGACATAGACGAGGCCGTTCAGCGCCAATAGCCAGGCAAAGAAGAAATGCCAGCGCCGGCCCGTAGCGAGGTCCTGATAGGACGGAATCGTCGCCCAGCCTGGAAAGCCGTGCGCCCCGATCTCGCCGCTGTCGTCGCGCGAAGCGCCGAGGACGCCGGTCGTCGTGAAGGATCGACCGAATATCGTCGTCACGCCCCTGACCTCGCCCTGATCGTCTTGCTCTGCGGTGAGCGCGAGGAACGGACGATCGAACGTCGAGGCCTTGCCCCAGTAGAGCGCCGGATGAGCGTTGAAGATTTGCAATCCGCTCATCAGGAGCAGCACGAAGCACAAAGCGTTGATCCAATGCGTCACGCGCACCAAAAGCGAATGGCGATAGACGATGCGCGGCGCCGCGGCGGCCGCTTTGATGGGATCGCTCGCCGAAACCGACATTTTCTTTTTGCGCTCCTTTTTCGGCGTTGTTCGCCCTTACGCGCGCCGCCGGCGAAAGTTTCACGCTTTCTCGTTCGCTCGCGCGAGTAAAAATATTTCCACGCACTTCTGAAACCGCGCTTCAAAGCTTCCGTTTCTCGCTTCATTCCGCGCATGGGGCGAAACGCGCGGCAACTTAATGGAGAGTATGGATATGATCATCAGGATTTCCCTTCGCGCCGCGCTTCTCGCCGCCATCGTCTCCTTCGGCGCTGCGACTTTCGTTCAGCCGAGTTTTGCCGAAATGACCGTCATGGTCGGCGGCGCGCCGATGTATCCGTCCAAGAACATTGTCGAAAATGCGGTCAATTCGAAGGACCACACGACGCTCGTCGCCGCCGTCAAGGCCGCGGGCCTCGTCGACACGCTCGAAGGCGCGGGCCCCTTCACCGTCTTCGCCCCGACCAACGAGGCGTTCGCCAAGCTGCCGAAGGGCACAGTGGAAACGCTGCTGAAGCCCGAGAACAAGGACAAGCTGGTCGCCGTCCTGACCTATCATGTGGTCGCCGGGCGCCTGACCGCGCAAAATCTCGCCGAGAAGGTCGACCAGGGCGGCGGCCAGGCGATGCTCAAGACGGTCCAGGGCGAGGATCTGACCGTCAAACGCGAGGGACGCTCGCATCTCACCGTCACCGATTCCAAGGGCGACGTCGCCACGATCACCATCTCCAATGTGTTGCAGTCGAACGGCGTTATCCACGTCATCAACAAGGTGCTAATCCCGGGCTGACCCGCCTCAGCAAGACTTGGGAGAGGGGGCGGGCGCCTTCAAGCGCCCGCCTTTTTCGATTCAAATGGGAAACGCGCGGAGATTTCACATTTTCGCGACTTGGCTTAGGCTGCGCCGCGCATGGACCTAAGCCCGGACAAACGCGCCGACCCGCTGGACCTCGCCGCGCTGATGAAGCGCATCGCCGACCGCGATCGCGCCGCTTTTGCGGCCCTCTATCGTCAGACTCAAGCGAAACTCTATGGGGTGATCGTCCGTATCGTGTCGCGAAGGGACCTAGCCGGGGAGATCCTTCAGGAGGCCTATGTGCGGATTTGGGAGAGAGCGGCCGACTACGACCCGGCAAAGGGCTCGCCCATAGCCTGGATGGCTACGATTGCCCGCAACCGTGCGCTCGACGAAGTGCGCCGCGCCCGGCCGATCGCCATCGAGGACATGCCGGAGAGCTTCGACCCCGCCGGCGAAGAGATCGATCCGCTTGCCGCGCGCGAGCGCAGCGAGACGCTCGCCGCCTTGATGCGTTGCCTGGCGGCGCTCGATCCGGAAAAGCGCCAGATCGTTCTCCTTGCCTATTACCGCGGCTCGAGCAGAGAGGCGCTCGCCAAGCGCTTCGATCGCCCCGTGCCGACGATCAAAACCTGGCTGCGGCGCAGCTTGAACGACCTCAGGGATTGCCTGTCGTCATGAGCATTACGCCCGACGACGATCTTTCCGCCGCCGAATTCGCGCTTGGTTCCCTTGACGGCGCGGAGCGCGCGGCGATTGCAGCGCGTCGCCAACGCGAGCCCGATCTGGATGAAGCCATCCTCGCCTGGGAGCGGCGTCTCGCGCCGCTCGCCGAAACGATCCCCCCTATCGAGGCGCCGCGCGATTTTTTTGCCGATATCGAGCGCCGGCTCGACGGCGCCGGGAATGACAATGTCGTCGATCTTTCGCGGCGCCTCAGCCGCTGGCGCGCCGCCGCGATCGCCGCGACCTCGATCGCCGCGGCTTTGGCGATCGGCATCGGCGTGCGCGAGAATATGCGGGTCGCAACGCCCCATGAATTCGTTGCGGTCCTGCAAAAAAGCGCGGACGCGCCCGCTTTCGTCGTCACCGTCAATATCGATACGCGCAATCTCACCGTGCGGCCGGTCGCCGCGCCGCCTCAGCCGGACAAGGCCTATGAGCTGTGGATCATCGACGCCAAGCTCGGCGCGCCGCGCTCGCTTGGCGTTCTCGATCAAAAGAGCGCCACCGCCCCAAGCCTCTCTGCCTATGACGCCGCCGTGGTGGAGAACGCGACCTATGCGGTGACGATCGAGCCGCC
>DASZFX010000341.1:0-7148 GCA_035939375.1 Roseiarcus sp. | reverse complement strand
GCGCCAGCGCCGATCGTTTTGTCGAGGCGGTCGCGCAGAGTTAGAATCGCAGGCTCTAAGCGACGCTTTCGGCGCTCGAGGGGATCTTTCCGACGATCCCTCCAAATTTGTGGACCCAAGCCATGTCCGTCAAATTGAGCAACGCCGCCCTGAAAGAATTGAACGGCGGAATCGCCGTCCCGAAATACAACCGCGGCGAATTGAGCGCGGGCGTCGTACACTTCGGCGTCGGCAATTTTCACCGGGCGCATCAGGCGGTCTATCTCGACGACCTCTTCGGGTCCGGGCGCGACCACGACTGGGCGATCATCGGCGCTGGCGTGCGGGACGCCGATGCGATCGTGCGCGAGAAACTCGGGCAGCAGGATTGGCTGACCACAGTCGTCGAGCAGGAAGCGACGAGTTCGAAAGCGAGAGTCATCGGGCCGCATATCGATTTCATCCGGCCGGGCGATGTTGCGGCGACCTTAGGCGCCCTCTCGCGACCGGAAATCCGTATCGTTTCGCTGACGATCACCGAGGGCGGCTATTACATTTCGCCGGCAACGCAGGAATTCGACGCCGCCCACGCCGAGATTCAATCCGATGCGCGCAATATCGCCGCCCCGAAAACCGTATTCGGCCTGATCGTCGCGGGCCTTGCGCGGCGTCGCGCGGCCGGCGTCGCGCCCTTTACGGTCATGTCCTGCGACAATATTCCCGGCAACGGCCATGTCTGCGAAAATGCGGTCGCAGGTCTGGCGGAGCTGGTCGACCCGGACCTTGCGCGCTGGATTCGAACGAACGTCGCATTTCCCAATTCGATGGTTGATCGCATTACCCCCGCAACGACCGACCGCGAACGCGCAACCGTGCTCGACAAATTCGGCCTGACCGACAATTGGCCGGTGTTTTGCGAAGAATTTCGCCAATGGGTTCTCGAGGACAAGTTCCCGGCAGGGCGTCCGGCCCTTGAGCTGGTCGGCGTCACCTTCGCGTCGAATGTCGCGCCTTACGAGTTGATGAAAATTCGCATCCTCAACGGCGGCCACGCCGCCATCGCCTATCCGGCGGCGCTGCTCGACATACATTTTGTTCACGAGGCGATGGCGGATTCCCAGATCGCCGCCTTTCTCCAGCAATTGACCCGAGAGGAGATTGCGCCTGTCGTGCCGCCCCCGCCGGGGGTCGATCTCGGCGCCTACCAGGCGCTGATCGGGCGCCGCTTCGCCAATCCGAAGATCGAAGACACCATTCCCCGCCTATGCTTCGACGGCTCGAATCGGCAGCCCAAATTCATTCTTCCCACCGTAGGCGACCGCCTGAAGTCGGGCGCGCCCGTCAAGGGCCTGGCGCTGGTCTCAGCTCTCTGGTGTCGCTACTGTCACGGCAAAACCGAAAGCGGCAAGACGATCGCGCCGAACGATCCGAATTGGGATCGTCTGCAAGCGGCGGCGAAGCCGGCGCGGACCGATCCCCTTGCCTTCCTCGCCATGAAGGAGATTTTTGGCGAAGCCGGGCGACACCCCGCCTATGTCGCCGCGTTTTCCGGCGCCCTGTCCCGCCTGTGGTCGCAGGGCGTTCGCACGACGCTGGCCGATTATTTAGCGGGGCGGCTCTAGGAAGATCGCCGACGTCAGCGGAGCGGACGAACCCGCGCTCCGACTTTCCGCCATTTCCGCCGCTGCGAGCGACGCGATCTCATCTCAACTGCGCTCTCGGCCGGTTTCGACCTCATCAAGCACAAGATCAATGTCAACGGCATCGCGCCGGGCGTCGTCGACACGCCGATGTGGGACGAAGTCGACACCCCCTTCGCCAAATACGAGAAGCGCGAGCTCGGCGAGAAGAAGCGCCTCGTCGGCGAGGCAGCGCCTTACGGCCGCATGGGCCTGCCCGAAGATCACGTCGGCGCCGCCGTTTTTCTCGCCTCTTCGGACGCCGACTATGTCGTCGCCCAGACCCTCAATGTCGATGGCGGCAATTGGATGAGCTAGCCGCCCGGCGCATCGGAAGAATTGTAGGCGCCGCGCGCAAGGACCCAAGGATCACAGCCCGTCGATCAAGTTGCCGAGAGCCAGGACGACATAAGCGGCCGCGACGAGCCAAAAAGAATGCGCAGAAAGGAATCCGAGCTGCACTTGCGTGCTCACGATGCCCAGGATCGCCAAGATCAAGGCGATCAGGAAAGTATAATGGTGGGGCTGTTTGGTTCGAAAAAACCAGCCGCGCCTTGACCTCGACCTCGATCCAAAAACCATGATGGCCCGCCTAGCCTAAAGTTGAACGCCAGCCGGCGCGAAGAGACTTCGCCGACAGTATAAGCCGTTAAGAGAAAATCCCTGTGAACCGAACGCCATGCAATCGTCGGTCACATCGAGGATTGGTAGGTTCTTTTATAGTCTTTTTCACAATACCAGCCTGTACCTCGGCGTGCAGGTACACGAGGCATGGCGCCGCAGGACTAGCTCGATTCCCCATTGGTTGCAAGGCGATTGTGCCCATCCGAGACCTCGCGGCCGAGGATCGCCGCGGGTAGATTGCGAAGGAATTCGGCCACGCGCGAGACGTCCGCCGCCTGCGGCGGTTGCAGCCAGGGTTTCGACTGATAGTCTAAAGTGGGCCCCGAGGGTAACTGGAGCGTAAACTCATGTATCTTCAGAAGTTCAGCCTCAAAGGCCAGACGGCCGTCGTCACCGGCGGCGCGCAGGGGATCGGCCTCGCCTGCGTCGAAGCGCTCGCCGAAGCCGGCGCGCATGTCTTCATCGCCGACCGCAGTCCCAAGACCGCCGCCGAAGGCCAGGCGGCGATGAAGCAGAAAGGCTACGCCGTCGGTTTCATCGAAATGGACGTCACCAATTCCGCCCAGGTCGAAGCGGGCGCAACCCGAATTGTCAAAGAGCGCGGCAAGGTGGACGTTCTCGTCTGCAACGCCGGCATTGCGCGCAGCGAAACGGCGGCCGAGCAGGTGACCGACGAGCATTGGCTCAACGTCATCGACGTCAATCTCAACGGCCTCTTCTGGTGCTGCCGCTCTTTCGGCAAGCATATGCTCGCCGCCAAGAAGGGCGCGATCGTCAATCTCGGCTCGATGTCCGGCTTCATCGTCAACAAGCCGCAGCCGCAGGCCTACTACAATGCTTCGAAGGCCGCGGTGCATCATCTGACGAAGTCGCTCGCCGCCGAATGGGCCGCGCGGGGCGTGCGCGTCAACGCGGTGGCGCCGACCTATATCGATACCCCGCTCACGGCTTTCGCGAAGCAGAACGCCTTGATGTACGACGCCTGGATCGCCGGCACGCCAATGGCCAGGCTGGGCCAGGTCGATGAGATCGCCTCCGTCGTCCTGTTCCTCGCGTCAGACGCGTCGAGCCTCTTGACGGGGTCGATCGTGTTGGCCGATGGCGGCTACACTTGCTGGTGAAGGCTTCTAGTGGATCGGATTCGCAATTTGAATCGCAGAGGCTCTCTGGAAACAACCGCCAAGGCCACGGGCCGCCGCCCGCCAGGTGAGTTCATTTGGGGGTCCGATGCTCTCTAGTCTAGCGGATCTGCGTGATCGAGCGCGTCGCCGGCTGGGCTTCGTCCTTCGGGTCGAGGGGTTGCGCCGTTCCGTCGATCGCCCCGAAAATCTTGCGAAGGAAACCGGGCGTGACGGCGGAAAGCACATTGACCGAAAGGGTCGGCGCGCTGGCCGGCCCGCTGATGCGATAATTGACCGCGAACATGCCCTCATGTGCGCCGCCGCCGAGAATCATGCCGACGAAGGGCACATGCGAGACCAGATTGTTGAGTTGATAGACCGGAACGAATGTGCCGGAGAGATCGACCCGATCGCCTGAATAGTCGATGAAGCCGCGCGCGGTCAGGCCCATCTGCTGATTGTAAATGACCGCGTCATGGAGTTCGATGCGCCCGGTGGTGCGAGAGAATTGCCCGGTGAGCTTCTGGAACGGCGCCGCGTCCGGGTCGATCCCCGCGGAGCCATTCGACGCGTTCGGTCCGGCGGTCACCAATTGCCGCAACGCCGGCTCATTGCGCAAGACGAAGTCCTTGACGTTGACCGCGCCCTCCTGACGTCCTTCGCTATTCTTAAGCGTCAAGTCGAAGGCGCCCTTCTCCATCCGCGTATAAAAATCGAGAAACCTCAGCAGCGCGCCGGCGTCCGCGCCTTGAACGACGAGACTTCCGTTTTCATCACGCCGCACGATCAGGGCGCCGCCGCCCAGCAACGCATTGAGGCGCATCTGCCGGAACTGACCGTCGCGCCGGGACGCCACCATCTCGACTTGCGACAGCGACTGCTTGTTGGCGCCGGAAACGCTCGCGACCTTGAAGTCCAAATCATAGTTCTTGGCGTCGGCGGGTTGCCCCACGGCGATCAGGCTCTTGAGCACGGGGCGCGCATCGAGCGCTGCGCCGCGCACGACGATCTTCAGGCCCGAATCGGCGGCGGTGAGGTCCGCCCTCACGTCGTCGCCGGGCGAGAGGCGCAGTTGGGTGAGCTTGGCGGAAACGAGCGCGCCTTCGCTCGAAAGTTGCGCGGAGCCCTTGATCGCCGCTCCGCCGCCTTCAAAGACGAAATTGCTGAGGGTCATGCCGTCGGCGTCGCTCTTGAAAGCGAAGGTCGCCTTCGCCGGCTTGCCTGCCGGCTTGACGAGGCCGGGCAGGACATTGTCGAGCGAGACGCGCGTCAGGTCGAGCTCCGCCTCCCCGACATTGGTGCGTCCAAGCGGGGTCTTCACGCGCACGCCGATGGGCCCGGTCAGGCCAAGTCCGAAATTCAGGCCGCGCTTGGCGCGGGCGGCGTCATCGAGCGTGAAGGCGACTTGCGCCACGCCTTCGTCATTGGCCGCCTTGCTCGCCTCGATCGTGGTATTGGCGCCGAACAACTTGCCTTCGCTGACGATTTTGGTTGCGCCGCGATCGACCGTCACGGTCATCGCGCCTTGCTCGAAACGCTCCGATCCGAGGAATTTGTCGAGCTGCAGATTGTTCAAGGCGACATCGGCGCGAATGGCCGCGTCCTCGGAGCGCGCCGTCTTGCCGAGCTTCATATCCACCGTCAGCTTCCCATCGAAATGCCCCTTGGGCGCCCCGAAATCGGCCGGAAGTCCGACAAAGGGCCGCAACTGGTCGCGGGAAATCAGATCAATCAGCGCGTCGGCGCCGCCTTGGAAATGCGCGCTCGCCTGGGCAGAATTGAGGGGCTTCGGGGAAAGGTCCGGCACGACAAAGGAGATGTCGCTCGCCAAGATCCGCTTGCCCGGTCCAACATCGACGAAGCCGCGGCTGCCGTTGATCGTCATATCGAGGCCGGTCATGCTCCCGCCGCCCTCCATTCCGGCCATCGGCGGGATGCCGGGCAGCAATTGCGCGGTAACGTCCCTTGCTGAAAACGTCCCGTGAACGCTGTCGCGCGGCACCGCCCGCTTCTCGCGCGCGTTCTTGAAAGCCGCGGCGTCCCAGTCAATGGAGAGCGCGGCCGAGACGAGTTCGCCGGCCTTGATATTTTCGATGCACCAGTTGCGTACCTCCGGCGTGATGAAGCTTGGCCACAGCCGCGCGAGATTCGTCATCGGCGATTGCCCGATCGACATGTCGAGCTGCAAAGTCGGGCCCTGGTCCGTCGCGGTCACCACCGCCTTCATCGAACCGTTGGCGTCCGGACCGGCGATCGAGAAATTGTCGAGAATGAAACGCTTCTCATCGGGCAGATAGCGGGCATGAAAGTCGCTCTTGCCGATGTGAATCGGCTGCTCGCCGGGGCGCTCGGCGGCGAAGACAGCGTCCGAGCCGGTAAGGTCGATCACCCAAGCGGGGTTGGTCGCGGCCGGAGGCGAGATCGCGCCGGAGAAGGGGATATGCGTCTCGCCCTCGAAAATCTGCACGTCTTGGATGAGCACGCGCTGGGCGGCCGGGTCCCACCGCAGGCCGCCCTCCGCTTCGTCGAGGAGCATCGGCTCGTGATCGGGGTCTTCGAGCTTGAAATAGCCGGCCCCAAGACTGAACTTGCCCTCCATCGCGGCAAGCTTGCGATCGGCGTTCATCCGCAAATCAAGTTTGAACGAGATCGGCATATCCGTCTCGAACGCGAATTCGCGAAGACCGGCGCCCATCAGGATGTCGGCGAAGTTGAGGTCATGCGCCTCCATGTCGAGCGCGCCGTCGCCCCCGCCATGCGCCTGGATCGCGAAAGACCATGGACCAGCTTGCCCGTGCGCCGAGACTTTCAACGCGGCCCCGCCATGCGACTTGTCGAAATCGATATTGACGTCGTCGAATTGTTTCTTTTGGCCGGTGGTGGCGTCGTCGACCGTCATCCGTCCGTGCACGACGCCGAGCCGTTCCAACGGAAGCGAGCTGCTGGTCATGGCGTTGATCATGCTCCAGCCGAGCGCGGCGAAGATGGTCGCGCTTCGTCCGCCCGCCGAGCTCGGGGTCGCCGGCACATCAATGGAGACGCCGCTCGCCTGGCCGAGCGACTGGCCGGCCGATATCGACAAGGCGCCATCCGGACGCACCGAGAGCGCAAGGTCCACGCCGACCAGTTCAAGCCTTTTGGCGCGGACGCTGAAGAAGGCGAAATCCCAGAGGTCGAGCCCGACCTCGCCCTTGGGCGCGACCACCAATGTGCGCCCCGCCCTGTCTTTAATGACGACGCCCTGAAAGGTCAGCCCGACGCCGGTCTCGCCGCGCTCCAGGGACGTTGGGCCGAGCTGAAAAGTATATTCGCCGCCGAACCGCTCTTCGAGACTCTGGGCGATGCGCGGATTGAGCGAATCCAGCGCAATCGGCCCAAGGCTCAGCCGATAGGCGACGATGCCGAGCGCAAGCAACGCCCCCGCGGCGAGGCCGCCGGAGATTCCCAAAAAGGAAAACAGGAGCCGGCGCGGCGACAAGCCTAACACCCGGGCCGGCAGACGCCGACCCGCATTGCTCTCCGCCAGCGCGCGCAAAACAAGGCGCGCCCGCCATTTCATCGGCGCATCGATCCGATCGGTCAACCCGGCGCCGTCCTCTTATCTTTCATCGGCCCAACGAATTTGGCTCCCGCTCCAAGCCGGCGCCTAAAACCGCCGGCGGGCCGAAGCAAAAGTCAATAATGACAAAGAGAGTCTCGCCCTGGACTTCGCCGGTCTTGGCCGTCAAGGGTTGCATAGTCAATA
>DASZFX010000340.1:0-4068 GCA_035939375.1 Roseiarcus sp. | reverse complement strand
CGATCGAGCGCCGCCTCGATCTGCGAGATCAACGCGGCCGGATCATCGCCCGCCGTGGCGCCGACCGGCGTGATCTTCACGATCTTGCTCATGTTGCTCATCAGGCGGTCCATCACGCCGCCGCTTCCTGTCGCCTCGGCCGCCTTCAGCGCGTCTGGCGCGATTTTGGCGAACCCGGCGGCGAGCGCTGCGCCCGTCGGCGCGCCGCTCTCGGCGAAAGGCTTCAACGCGGCGGCCTTGGCGGGGTCGGCGCCGAGCCGCTCCAGCGCGCCCTGCTCCGCCGAATAAGGCGCGCCAGCGGCGAGACGGCTCGATACGGCTTCCGCAGCGACAGCCAACGCCGCCCCATCGCTCCGTCGCGGAGCGCTGGCTTCGGGCGCAAGCCGCGTCTCATTCTTCGGCGCGGCGAGCGTCGCTTCTATCTTGGCGAGGCGCTCTTCGAGCGGCGCGAGACTGGCCGCCGATCCGCTGGCGGCGCTCGAAGGGCTTTCGAGTTTTCTCACCCGCGCTTCGATGTCGCCGACATCGATCGCAGGCCCGGTTGGAGCGGCCGCGTCCTTTCTTTGCTCGATCGCCGCAGCGGTCTTGGTCGCAAGGGCGAGCGCCTTGGCGGCGTCGGCGCGCGCCGCTTGAACGTCGCTGGGAATGGTCTTGACCGCGTCGGCAGCCGCCTTCCCGCTTGCGGCGGCGTCTTCGAGCGCGCCGACGCGGCGGGTCAGATCGTTGATCGGCGCCTCGAGCGCCGCGAGGCGCTCGGAAAGGCCGGAATCGACCGTCGAGCGCTCGAAGCCGACAATTCCGCCCGCGACGACGGCGCCGACGAGGCCGCCAAGACAAGCCGCGATCAAGGGCCGCGCCCGCCCGGCCTTGGCAGGCGTCGGCTCGGCCAAGCCGGCTGGCTCCTCCTGCGCCGGCTTTGCGCTTGGCGGCTTTTCAGGCGACCCTTCCGCAGGCGGCTTTTCGGGATTCGGCTTTTCGTCAGCCGGCTTCTCGGCTGCTTCCTGGGCTGGCGGCTTTTGCGACGCCCCCGTCGTCGCCGGCTGCTCCGTCTTTGGCGGCGCCTCGCTTGCGGCCGCCGGCGCGTCATGGCGCGCCGTCACCTCGCCTTCGATAATCGGAGGCTCGCCGCGCCGGTCGCGATTGGGCGCGACGGCCGCTTCAGGATCAAGCCGCCGCTCGCCGCTGTCTTCCGCCATGCGCTCTCGCCCTCGTTGCGCCTCCTCCTATAGGCGAGGCGGTGAGGGAAAGAAACGGGCGCGCCCGGACAACCGAGGATCAGCCGGCAATTTTCGCCGCGATCTTGGCGACATGGGCGCCTTGATAGCGCGCGGCTTCGAGTTCGATGGCGGAGGGCTGGCGCGAGCCGTCCGGTCCGGCGATGGTCGAGGCGCCATAGGGCGAGGAGCCCTTGACTTCGTCATGGCCGAATTGCCCGGCAAAGGCGTAGGGCAGTCCAACATAGATCATGCCGAGATGAAGGAGCGGCGGGATGAAAGTGAGAATGGTCGTCTCCTGGCCGCCGTGCTGCGTCGCCGTGGAGGTGAAGACCGATGCAACCTTGCCGACCAGTTTGTTCTGAAACCACAGGCCGCCGGTCTGATCGATGAAATTTTTCATCTGCGCGGTCATGTTGCCGTATCGGGTCGGCGTGCCGAAGATGATCGCATCGTAATTGACGAGATCATCGACGACTGCGATCGGCGCCGCTTGATCGAGCTTGAAATGCGAGGCCTTGGCGACCTCAGCCGGAACGAGTTCCGGCACGCGCTTGATGTCGACCGTCGCGCCGGTCGAGCGCGCGCCTTCGGCCTCCGCGGTCGCCATCGTCTCGATATGGCCGTAGCTTGAATAATAAAGAACGAGAACTTTGGTCATTGGAGCCTCCTCCTCTGAAGACCGGCGGACGCCGACGCGAACGCATCAGCGGGCGCTGGCGCTTTGCTTCAACGCCTCGAAGAGCCCGGCCTCGGTCGCCTGCGCGGCGACCACGATCTTCCTTGCGCGAGCGCCGCGCAACGGCTCGGCTGCATTTTCAGATATGCAAAGGTGCAAGATCGCCTCGAATTTTTCGCGGAGGCCCGCTTCACGCGCCAGAGCGACGGCGATTTCGGCGCTGCGCCGCGAATAGTAAAGCGCGACATCTCCGGAGGCGTAGGCCTGCGCCTCTTCGGCGCTCCAGACCTCGCGCGCCAGCGCTTCGTAGATTTCGCAGAGCGTGACGCGATGTCCCGCCTTGCCGAGCGCCTCTTCGATGTCGCCGGTGCGGTCACGCCCGGCAAGAAAGAGCACGCGCGACTTTTGCGGCAACCGGTCGCAGATCAGCGCGGCCAGTATCGCCGCGCCGGGCGCAACCGCGCGCGGCGCCGAAAGGCCGATGCGCCCGGCGACCTCGGCCGTACGTTCGCCGACGACGTAAAGCGCGAGCGACGCCAGCTTGGCGTAGCGCTCAGGCGCAAGCACGGTGAAAGCCGCCGCGCTCGTCGCGATCAACGCCTCGAAAGTTCCATCCGGCGGCGCTGCGCCGGTCGCGCGGATCGAGAGCGCGGGCGCGAAGAGCGGGGTAAAGCCGAGCGTGACGAGGCGCGCCGCCGTAGCCGCGGCGTCCTCGCTCGATCGGGTCAGCACGACGCGCATCAGCCAGCCGACAGTTCAGTCAACGCCCGGGCACGGATTTCACGTCCCGCGTCCGCGCCGAGCTTCACCGCGTCGTTGCTCGAGCCTTCGCGCGCCGCCGCGACCGCGCGGCGACCGTCGAGCGAAAGCGTCAACCCGCGAAAGGCGAAGCGATCGTCAACGAGACGCGCATGGCCGCCGATCGGCGTGCGGCAGGAACCGTCGAGCTCGGCGAGGAAGGCGCGTTCGGCGGCGAGCGCAAGGCCCGTCGGCGCGTCGAAAATCTGGGCGAGCGACGCTTGGAGGCGGGCGTCGCCGAGCCGCGCGGTCACCGCGATCGCCCCCTGCCCGACGGCCGGCAAGAAATCATCGACGTCCAGGACCGCGGCGGCGCGCGCCGCGAGCCCGAGCCGTTTGAGGCCGGCGAGAGCCAACAAGGTCAGATCGAATTCGCCCGTCTCGACCTTGCGCAGCCGCGTCTCGACATTGCCGCGCAAGAGGCCGACCTTCAGATCGGGCCGCGCCCGCAAAGCCATCGCCTGCCGGCGCGGCGAGGCCGAGCCGAGGCGGGCGCCTTGCGGTAGGGCGGCAAAACTAGCAGCGACCGAGCAAATCAAAGCGTCCCGCGCGTCCTCGCGCGGCGGACAGCCCGCGATGACGATTCCCGCGGGAAGGAGAGTTGGCAGGTCCTTCGCCGAATGGACCGCGCAGTCGATTGCGCCGGCGATCAGCGCCTCGTCGAGCTCCTTGGTGAAAAGGCCCTTGCCGCCGGCTTCGGCGAGGGAGCGATCGACGATCCGGTCGCCCGTCGTGCGGATGATGACGATCTCGATGTCGCTCCGTGCGATCCCCGCCGCTTCGGCGAGGCGGTCGCAGACTTGACGCGTCTGGGCGAGCGCCAAAGGCGAGCCCCGCGAGCCTACTTTCAGATAAGGGGTCGCCATGACGCTCCAGGGGATTGTTTGCGGCGTGAGAATATAGAGGGCGGAGCGAGAGCGAGAAAGCGCTGTCTGATTGAATAGATGTGAGACAGGGAGTAGAGCAGGGTCGGTTGTTCGGCGGCGACCTGCGCGAGAAGGGTTCTGTGACAAAGGATGCGTCCTGGCCCGCAACACGTAGATTCACGCCGCGGGCGTGGCGCGGCGGCGGCCCTGGTTGCAGGCTAAAGATAGGTGCATCCGCGGTTCATTTCACTTGTCTCGAACCGGGCCGTTATCTTCGCGTTCGAATTCCCGAATAAGCAGCCGGGCAATCGTTGAGCGCTCGGCTGTCTCGTACGTATTCGCCGGCGCTTTGAATGGAGCCCCGATGCAAGTTCTTGGCGTCGAAACGACATGCGACGAGACGGCTGTGGCGGTCGTTCGTCTGCGCCCCGGCGGCGGGGGCGACATTCTCGCTGATGAGGTGATGAGCCAGATCGCCGCCCATGCGGCCTTTGGCGGCGTCGTGCCGGAA
>DASZFX010000339.1:0-12974 GCA_035939375.1 Roseiarcus sp. | reverse complement strand
AGCGACCCGGCCCGGGCGGCGGTCGACCCGGAATGCCGCGCCTATGATCACCCTAATCTTTACGTCGTGGACGCCAGCGTGCTGCCGACCTCAGCCGCGGTCAATCCTGCGCTCACCGTCGCGGCCCTCGCCTTGCGCGCGGCCGAGCGGGTGCGCGCGGAACTGACGGCATGAGCGCGAAGCCCGTCGCTCTCGTCACCGGCGCGCGGCGCGGCATTGGTCGGGCCTGCGGCGAAGCGCTCGCTGAGGCCGGCTTCGACATCGCGGCGACGGACCTTGTTAGCGATGCGCAATGCGAGGAAGCGCGCCAGTCTTTCGCAAAGGCGGGAGCGGATGCGGCGTTTTTCGTTCACGACGTTGCGGATGTCGCCGCTCATGCCGGCTTGATCGGCGCCGTGATTCGGCGCTTTCAACGGATCGACTGTCTGGTCAACAACGCCGGGCGCGGCGCGGTTCAGCGCGGCGACCTTCTCGATCTTGCGCCCGCCAATTTCGACGCCGTGATGAGCGTCAATTTGCGCGGAACGCTGTTTCTGACGCAGGCGGTCGCCAAGGCGATGCTCGCGGCTCCGTCTGCGGCTCATCCGCGCTCGATCATCACGATCACTTCGGTTTCGGCCGCATTGGCCTCGCCCGAGCGGACGGACTATTGCGTCTCCAAGGCCGGCCTTTCGATGGCGGTGCAAAATTTCGCGCTGCGCCTCGCCCCGCATGGCATAGCGGTTTTCGAGATCAGGCCCGGAATCATCCGCACCGACATGACGGCCCCGGTCGCCGGCCGGTACGACGAAGCGATCGACTCGGGACTTGTGCCGATGGCGCGCTGGGGAGAGCCGCGCGACATCGGCGAAGCGGCGGCGGGACTGGCCTCGGGCCGTTTCGCCTTTGCGACGGGAAGCGTGATTTCGGCGGACGGCGGTCTGTCGATGCCGCGCTTGTGAGACAAGGATGGCGACGACTTTCGACTACGTGATCGTTGGCGGCGGCTCGGCGGGCTGCGTGCTCGCCCATCGTCTCAGCGAGGACAAGCACGTCTCCGTCCTGCTTTTGGAGGCGGGCGGTCGCGACTGGCACCCGTTTTATCATATGCCCGCGGGCTTCGCGAAAATGACCAAGGGCATCGGCTCCTGGGGCTGGCAAACGACGCCGCAGCGCCACATGAACAATCGCGTGTTGCGCTACACCCAGGCCAAGGTTCTCGGCGGCGGCTCGACGATCAACGCCCAGATCTACACCCGCGGGAACGCCCGCGACTACGACGCCTGGGCCGACGAACATGGTTGCGAAGGCTGGAGCTATCGCGACGTCCTGCCCTATTTCAAGCGCGCCGAGGACAACCAGCGCTTCGTCAACGACTATCATTCCTATGGCGGGCCGCTCGGCGTCTCGATGCCGATTTCGCCGCTGCCGATCTGCGACGCCTATTTCCGCGCCGCCCAGGAAATGGGGATTCCGTACAATGACGACGTCAACGGGGCGCGACAGGAGGGCGTCGGCTTCTATCAATTGACACAGCGGGACGCGCGACGCTCTTCCGCCGCCAGCGCCTATCTAGGCCCTATCCGGAACCGAACCAATCTGACCGTCCGCACCGAGGCGATTGTCGCGCGCGTCGTCGTCGAGAAAGGGCGCGCAACCGGCGTCGAACTTCTTGAAAAAGGCGCTTCGAGCGTCATCAGGGCGGCGCGTGAAGTGCTGATCGCGGCGGGCGCGTTCGGTACGCCGAAGCTGCTTATGCAATCGGGCATAGGGCCGGCTGATCATCTGAAATCTGTCGGCGTCGCGCCGACGCACGATCTGCCCGGCGTCGGCGGCAATTTGCAAGATCACCTCGACCTCTTCGTCATCGCCGAATGCACCGGCGAACACACCTATGACAATGTCGCCAAATGGCATCGTTCCGCCTGGGCGGGTCTGCAATATATTTTGTTCAAGAAGGGGCCCGTCGCCTCGAGCCTTTTCGAGACGGGCGGCTTTTGGTACGCGGACAAATCGGCGCCCTGGCCGGACATTCAATTCCATCTTGGCCTCGGCTCGGGCATAGAAGCGGGCGTCGCCAGGATGCGTAATCCCGGAGTGACGCTGAATTCGGCTTACCTGAGGCCATTGTCGCGCGGGACCGTACGCCTCGCCAGCGCCGATCCGACCGCAGCGCCCTTGATCGATCCCAACTACTGGGCCGAGCCTTACGATCGCAAAATGTCGATCGAAGGCCTGAAGCTCGCACGTGAAATCATGCGCCAGAAGGCGCTGCAACCTTTCGTTCTCGCCGAACGCCTGCCGGGCCCGGACGCGATCAGCGACGACGACCTCTTGGCCTATGGCTGCAGGCACGGCAAGACGGATCATCACCCGGTCGGCACGTGCCGAATGGGTCATGACGAACGCGCGGTCGTGACGCCCGACCTCAAAGTGCGCGGGGTCGACGCGCTTCGCGTCTGCGACGCCTCGATCATGCCGCGGATCATCTCGTCGAACACCAATGCGCCGACGATCATGGTCGGCGAGAAGGCGTCGGATCTTGTGCGCGGCCGCGAGCCGCTCCCGGCCGTGGTCTTTGCGACCAATCAGCGCGGCGGGCGATGATCCGCGGGCGCTCGCCCCGTCCGACGGTCAGTGAAAGTCAGACAATTGCTTGAAGTCGCCTCGCTATCCGTGTCATGCTAGCGTGCTCAGTAAAATCGATGGCCCCGAGGCCATGATTTCGGGAGGAAACCCATGACCACGAGACGTGATCTCATCCGTGGCGCTGCTGCGGGCGCAGGCGCCGCCAGCCTCTTTGGCGGGCTTGGCTTCAATCCGCTGATCGCCTCGGCGGTCGCCAAGGAAGCCGGCAAGGCCACGCGGCCTTTGAAGGCCGCCTTCTCCAACGCCGGGCTCCAGGCGACCTGGTGCGCCCAGGGCAAACAGGCGGCCGAGTATTGGGGCAGCCTCTTCAACGTCGAAGTGACCTGGTTCGATGGTCAGCTCGACGCGGTCAAGCAGCGCTCGGCGATCGACAATATGGCTTCGCAGAAATGGGACTTCGTCGCCATCCAGGCTTTCGGCATCGGGACGCTGACCGCGCCGGTCAACAAGATGATCGAAGCCGGCATTCCGGTGATCGACATGGATACGCTGATCGCGCCGCTCGACACGATCAACGTCCTCTCGTTCCTCGCGCCCGACAATGAATTCATGGGCGCTTCGGTGACGCAGGCGCTGGTCAACGCGATCAACGGCGAAGGCACGATCGTGATGACCCAGGGAGCGCTCGGCCATACCGGCGCGCAAGGCCGAGCTCGCGGCTTCAAGTCGGTCGTCGCGAAATTCCCAAAAATCCAGGTTCTCGACGATCAGCCGGCCGATTGGGACGTGACCAAGGTCGCCCGTATCTGGGAGACGTTGCTGACCAAATATCCGAAGATCGACGCGGCCTTCTTCCACAATGACGATATGGCGCTCGCGGCGGCCAAGGTGATGCAGGCCAAGGCACGCACCGAGACCAAGATCGGCGGCGTCGACGCCATGCCGCCCGCGATCAAGGCTGTGCAGGACGGCCAGATGTTCGCAACCGTCCGCAATCCGTCCTGCCGCATCCATGGCGGGGCGGTCATCGCCGGCGTCTCGGCCGTCATCAACGGCGCCAAGACCGGAACCGACATTCCCAAGAATATCGTCACCGACGGGCCTGTCGTCACCAAGGCGAACGCCGACGGCATGCTCTGGATGGAGGAGCAATTCCTCATCTGAGGCAAGGCTCGTAAAGGTTCGAGAGTCTGATCGATGGCGCCGGCGCTGCTCGAACTCTCCGGCATCTCCAAGTCGTTCGGCGGCGTGCAAGCCCTGCGCGCCGTCGATTTTGCGCTGAGCGCCGGCGAGATCCACGGGCTCGTGGGCGAAAATGGCGCCGGCAAGTCGACATTGATGAAGATCATCGCCGGCGTCCATGCCGATTATGAGGGCGTCATGCGCATGGATGGGCGGGATGTTCATTTCCGCTCCTCCCGCGACGCGCTGGGCGCCGGCATCGGCATGGTGCACCAGGAACTCTCGGTCGCGCCGGAGCTAACCGTCGCCGAAAACGTCTTTCTCGGCGTACAACCGGTCAACCGGCTCGGAATTGTCGCTTGGCGCAAGATGGCGCAGCAGGCGAGCGAACAGTTGAAGAACCTCGGCCTCGATATTGATCCCAAGGCCCGGCTCGGCGATTTTCCCATCGGCGTGCAGCAACTCGTCGAACTCTCGCGCGTCCTCTTCTCCGGCGCGCGCATCATCATCCTGGACGAGCCGACATCCGCTCTCTCGCCTCCGGAAATCGAGCGGCTCTTCGGCGTTCTCCTCAGGCTCAAGGAGAGCGGCCGCAGCCTGATCTTCATCTCGCATTTTCTCGACGACATTCTGAAAGTCTCCGACGAGATCACGATCTTTCGTAACGGCCGCAAAGTCGCGACCACGCCCGTGACGCCGGAGATCGACAAGGGCTGGATCATCGAGCGCATGATCGGCTCAGGCCGCGAAGAACTTGAAGAGAGCTACCTCGGCGAGATCAAGCTGACCAGCAAGCCTTCGGCGCCCGTCGTGCTCGAAGCCAAGGGGCTGACGCTCGGCTCGGCCTATCGCGACGTGAGCTTTGACGCGCGCGGCGGCGAGGTTCTCGGCGTCTACGGATTCATGGGTTGCGGCCAGCTTGAACTTGCGCGCACGCTCTTTGGCCGCTTGCGGGCGGATCGCGGCTCGCTCGCGATTGCCGGCCAGCCCGCAAATCTCGCCAGCACCAGCGCGGCGCGGCGCGCCGGCGTCGCCTATGTCGCCGAAAGCCGGCGCGCCATGCTGTTCGGCGAAGAGCCAGTCTACAAGAACGTATCGATCGCGGTGCTACAACGCTTGTCGCGCTGGCTGCTCAAGCCGGATCGGGAACGCGCGATCGCCAACGATCAGGTCAAGGCGTTGGACATTCGCCCGCCAAGCGTCGAGTCGCGGCTTGGCGGGCTTTCCGGCGGCAATCAGCAAAAGGTCGCGCTCGCCAAGTGGCTGACCCACGCCCCACGCATCCTGCTGCTTGCCGAACCGACCCGCGGCATGGACGTCGGCGCCAAGGAGGACGTCGTCAAGATCGTCCGCGCCTTGCGCGAACAGGGCATTGCGATCATCGTCTTCTCGACCGAACCGGAGACGGTTCTGTCGCTCGCCGATCGCGTCCTGGTGATGCGCAAGGGCGAGATCGCCCATGAATTCGCCGACGAGGCGATCAGCAAGGATCGCTTATTGGCGGCCGCTTGATTTAAGAGCGAGGAGAGATGGACGCGCCCAAGGCCAGTGTCGTCGCCGCCGAACGATCGTTCCGCTTCGGCGATTTCCTGCGCAACCAATTGCGCAACATCGCGCCTTTCATCACGCTTCTTGCCCTGGTCATCTTCTTCAGCATCGCCAGCCCCTCTTTCGCGACGCTCGACAATCTCGTCAATATTCTCCAGCAGGTTTCGGTGACGGGGATCATCGCCGTCGGACTGACCTTCGTCATCCTCACCGCCGAGATCGATCTTTCCGTCGGCGCCATGGCCAACGCCACGGCGATCGTGCTCACTTTCTTTACGCTTCAGCCCGATTACGTGAACATCGCCAATATCCCGATGCCGGGCGCGATCGCGATCGTCTTTGCGCTGGTCGCCTGCTTCGCGCTGGGAATGGTCACCGCCTTCGGCGTCACCCGCATCGGCATTCCGTCCTTCATCATGACGCTGGCGATGATGCAGATCGGCGCCGGCGTCTCGGCGGTTCTGGTGCGCGGCCAGATCGCTTACAGCGTGCCGGCGCCGATCCAGACCCTCGGCTCGAAGACGATCGCCCATGTCCCCTGGATCATCATCGTCGCGGCGATCTTCCTTCTCGTCGCCCACCTCGTCCTGACCTACACGCGCTTCGGACGGTATGTATACATGGTCGGCGGCAATCGCGAGGCGGCGGAATATTCCGGCGTCAACACCAAGTTCGTCGTCGGCGCGGTGATGGTGATCTCGGCCATGTGCTCGGGCGTTGCGGGCATGATCGGCGTCGCCTACTTCGGCAGCGCGCAACAAAACGAATTCGATACGTTTCTGCTCGACGCCATCGCCGCCGTCGTCGTCGGCGGCACCAGCCTTTTCGGCGGGCGCGGCGGCATCGGCAACACGATCGTCGGCCTCTTCGTGCTCGGCGTCTTGAACAACGGCCTCGACTACGTGAAGATCGACAGCTTCCTGAAGATTCTCATCCGCGGCCTGATCCTTTTGATTGCGCTCATCATCAACATCTATGCCGAGCGATTGCGCAGCGTGCGCAACGCGGGCGCTTAGATGCGCCGATAAGAAGAGACGCGTGACCATGGCCTCCGCCTATGCGGCCGTCGACGGCGCCAAGCTCTCCTCGGTTCTCGCTCCCTTACCTGACGTCGCCGCAAGGCTCGGCGGCAAGCCGGCCGATTGGCGCGTGCGCGAAGTCGGGGACGGCAATCTCAATCTGGTCTTCATCGTCGAGGGACCAGCGGGCGGGCTCGTCGTCAAGCAAGCCCTGCCCTACGTACGACTCGTCGGCGAATCCTGGCCGCTGCCGCTCGAGCGTTCGTGGTTCGAGTACAGTGCGCTGGTCGAGGAAGCTCGCTACGCGCCGCGGTTGACGCCGAGGATATTCCATTTCGATCGCGAGCAGGCGATGATCGTGATGGAATATCTTTCGCCGCACGTCATCATGCGCAAGGGCCTGATCCGTGGCGTCGAATATCCGCGCTTCGCGGCCGATATCGCCGAGTTTCTCGCCGAGACGCTCTTCAACACTTCGGTTCTGGCCGGGAGCGCGGCCGAACATAAGCGGCGTATCGAACTCTTCGCCGCCAACATCGAACTCTGCCGGATCACCGAGGACCTGGTTTTCACCGATCCCTATCGCGAGGCGCCGCTCAATCGCTGGAACCGCCCGCATCTCGACGCTGAAAAGCTCGCTTTCGAGACCGACAGCGCGCTGAAAATCTCCGCTCAAGCGCGAAAATATCAATTCCTGACTTCGGCCGAGGCGCTTATCCACGGCGACCTGCATACCGGCTCGATCATGTTGACGGCGGAGGATACGCGGGTCATCGATCCGGAATTCGCCTTCGTCGGTCCCATGGGCTTCGATGTCGGCGCGGTGATCGGCAACCTTCTGCTCGCCTATTGCGCGCAGACGGGTCATGAACCGGCGCCTGGCGCACGCGACGCCTATCGCGCCTGGATTCTCGACCAGGTCGCCGCGGTCTGGATAGGCTTCCATGACCGCTTTCTCGCACTGTGGCGCAAAGCGCGGCAGGGTGAGGCCTATCTCGCAGCGCTCATCGCCTCGCCGCAGGATGAGGCCGCCATCGAGTCCGAGCGCCGGCGTTTCATGCGCGCTTTGTTCGAAGATTCGCTCGCCTTCGGCGGCCTGAAGATGATCCGGCGCATTCTCGGCCTCGCCCATGTCGAGGATCTTGAAAGCATCGCCGATCCGGCGCGCCGCGCGATCTGCGAACGCCATGCCCTGCGCATCGGGCGCGGGCTGGTCGTCGGGGCGGCGGGTTTCGCCGATATTGCTGCGGTGAACGCCGCTGCCCGCGCCGCGGCCCCCTAGTGGCCCGGCGTCGCTGACGTGGCGGCTTGATCTCCGCAAAACCCGCCCCTCTAATGGGCGACCGGCTCAAAGGGGATTCGGGCGCGCTTCGCTGCGCCTTTCGGGGGGAAGCGTATGGACGTCATCGAAGTCTCGGTCGGGGTTGCGGTCCTGATGTTCGTCTGCGGCCTCTTGGGCCTGTTCCTTCACCGCGTCCTGCCCGAGCACCATACCAAGGATCACTCGCGCGACATGATCGGGGCCATGATCGGCATGATCACGCTTCTGCTCGCCTTGGTGCTCGGACTCTTGATCTGGACAGCCTATGGCGTCTTCAGCGTGCAGAAGACAGAGCTGCAAACGATGGCGGCGCGGGCGCTCGAATTCGATCTCGAAATGACGCAATACGGCGCTGACGGCAAGCATGGGCGGGAGATCTTGCGAAAAGACCTGATTTGGGCGATCGAGCAATTTTGGGGCAGCGACGAGTCGAAAGCGGCGGCCTACGAAGCGTCCTACGCCAATATGGATTCGATGAGCGCCTTTCTCAGCGCGCTCCATCCGACGACCGATGCGCAAAGGGGCCTGCTCGCGCAAGCCAATGCGCATTACGGATCGATCGGCGAGACCCGGCTCCTGATGTCCCTGCAACTGATCGACGCCATTTCCTGGCCGCTGCTGATCACTGTGACGTCGTGGTCGTGCCTGTTGTTCTGCGGCTTCGGGTTGCTCTCCCGCCCCAATGCGACCACTTTGACAGCGCTCGCGCTCGGCGCCTGTTCGGTGGCGAGCGCGATCTTCCTCATCCTCGATTTCAGTCAGCCCTATACGGGCCCCTTGCGAATTTCGCCTGCGGCGCTCGAACAAGTGGTCTTGGACCTCGACAAATAAGCCGCTCAGCTTCTTGGGATCCTGTTGTGGCCGCAAGATTGGCGGATGATCAGCCGGCAAGGAAGGCGCTCGAGCCCCTTCCATTTCTTGCCGGCGATCATATCCATCATCCGTCGGCCCGCCTCGCGACCAAGTTCCGCGAGATTCATATCGACGCTCGTGAGCGGCGGCCGGGTCGCATCGGCGATGATCTCCCAATTGTCGAAGCCGACCAGCGAGACCGCGTCCGGCGCGCCAAGCCCCATTTCGCGCAAGGCGTCGGCGACGCCTCGCGCAATTTGATCGTTGCCGCAGAAGATTGCGTCCGGGCGTCGGCGGCGCGCATTGAACAGTTCGGCGACTGCTTCGCGCCCCCAGCCTTCCGACCATACGCCCGGCAGATAGAAGCCCTCCGGCTCGGCGAGCCCGGCCTCCGCCAGGGTCTTGCGATATCCCTCTCGCCTAAGGCGTACGGCTTCGAAGCGCTCTGGGCCGGTGATATGGGCAATTCGCTTGCGTCCGAGTTTCGCAAGATGTCGCACCGCCAGCGCGGCGCCGCCCTCATCGTCGGGAACGAGGCAGCAGGCGTCGGCGTCCTCGACTTTCGAGAAGACATAGATCACGGGAATATCGACGGGAGTTCTCAGCTTCTCCCTTTTGTCGGCGCGGCGCGCCGTGACGATGATGCCGTCGACGCGCTTGTCCATAAGTTGCTCGACGTGATGGGTCTCGCGGGCCGGATCATCCGTGGCGTTGCACATGAACACCGCCATGCGGCTATCCGACAGGCATTCCTCTATTCCCTCCATGATCGGGATGGTGAAACGGCCGAAGGCGTCGGTCGAGATCAGGCCGACGGTGAGGCTCTGCCCGCGATGTAGGCTTTGCGCGAGATTGTTGGGGCGAAAGCCGAGCCTCCGGGCGACGGCGATGACGTTCTCGCGCGTTTCCTGGCGAAGCCGGCCATTGTTGTTGAGCGCCTTGGAGACCGTGCCGACGCTGACATTGGCCGCGCGCGCGACGTCGCGAATGGTGAGGCTGACGCGGCGGCGCCCTATTTCCTCGAGTCCGCCCGTAGCCGCGGGCCTGGTCCGTTCCTCCGTCATAGGGTTCGCAACCTCCGGATCATTTGACCGCCCCGCTGGTAAACCCCGAAACATAGTATTTCTGCAAGAGCACGTAGAAGAGCACGCAAGGGATGATCGAAATCGTCACCCCTGCCTGGAGCAGGCCCCAATCGGTGCCGCCGATGCTTGTCGCCTGTCGCGCGTTGGCGAGGATCAACGGCAGGGTGAAGGTCGTTCCGCGGTTCATCATGACCAAGGCCCCGAGGAACTCGTTCCATGAGGTAATGAAAGCAAAGAGCGATACGGTCACGATCGCCGGTCGAACCGTCGGCAAGCAAACGCGGGTGAGAACTTGCCAACTCGACGCGCCGTCGATGACCGCAGCCTCCTCCAACTCGCGCGGCGCAGCTTCGAAGCTGTTGCGCATGATGTAGACGCTGAACGGAACTTGAATCGCGGTATGTACGATGGCGAGACCCAAGAGCGTATTCGTCAGCCGCAGTTGCGCGAACATGAAGAAAATGGGCGTCAACAAGGCCTGGTACGGAATGAACAGGGCCAGAAGCAGAAAGATGAAGACGAATTCCTTGCCCGGCACCGGAAACCGCGCCAACGCGTAGCCGGCTGGGACGGTCAGGAGCAAGCAAAAAGCGATCGTCAGCAACGCCGTACCGCCGCTGTTGATGAGGTAGATCGGCAGCCCTGCCTCATAGCTCCACAGCCTTTCGTAGCTGTCGAGGCTGAGCTGATGGGTGAGATAGGTGGGCGGAATGGCGGCCGCTTCCTGGGTCGTCTTGAGCGAAGCCGAAACCGATACGACAAGCGGCGCTAGCATGATTGCGCAGATCGCGAGGCAGATCGCGCCCGCGAGATATCTGACCCGATCCTCCGCGCGCGGAACGGAAAGGAGCCAGCCGCCTGGGTCGGCGCGCGCGATGAGAGCGCTGTCATTCGTCAAACAAGGTCACCATGCATCGAGTATCCTCGCCCATTAACTCCGGCTGCGTCGCGTCAGGGTCGCCTGTACGATTGTGAGAGCGAGAATGATGACCGCCAGCACAAGAGACAGCGCCGCGCCGTAGCCGAGCTTTAGATAAGGAAACGAGTTGAGGTAGATCCAGAAGAGCGAGGACGCGGTTCGATTGAACGGCTGTCCTGCCGTCATCAGGAAGAATTGGTCAAAGGCGAGCAATGATCCGATCACGCTGACGAGCGTGACCAGAAGGATCGTCTTATAGGTGAGAGGCAGGGTGATCAATCGCACGCGCTGCCAATATGACGCTCCGTCGGCCATCGCCGCTTCAGTGGTCTCGGTGGGAATCGCCTGAATCGCTGCGACGAAAAGCAGCATGCCGAAGCCGAGGACCTTCCAAACAATCGAGATGATGATCGCCCAGAGCGCGCGATCGGCGTCCTCGCCGAACCAAATGATTGGTTGGGAAATCACGCCGAGATCGACGAGCAAGCGATTGACCAGGCCGAAATCGTAGCTGAAGAGCCAGTACCAGAGGAGGCTCGAAACGCCAAGCCCGATGACCACCGGCACAAAGACGATCGCGCGGGTGAAGCGGCGCAACGGCGTGTTTTTCGCCACAAGCAGCGCGATCAAGTAGCCGCCGATCATCAATATGGGCGTGATGTACAGGGTGTATTTGAGCGTGAAGCCCAGGGAGATCCAGAATTGCCTGTCGCTGTAGGCCTTGACGAAATTGGCGGCGCCGACCCACCTCTTCGGCTCGATCAACGACCAATTGTGAAACGACATCCATATCATCTGCGAGAGCGGAAATGCAGTGAAGACGAGCACAAATATCGCCGCTGGCGCCAAGTAGAGGACGCCTATCAGCCTGCTCGACGGGGTGTTGTACATCTGCGGCTCCCGCGCAACTTCACCGCCCCGCAGCGCGAGACCCACGTCGGAAGGCCGCGACGCCTCGCCTATCTTGCAAGCGTCGCGGCCGCCTCGTTCGCCGGGACTTCGATCCAGTCCGTATGGGCCGGATCATCCCTATTGCGCAGCGATCGCCTTCATCTTTTCCTTCGCGTCCGAGATGATCTGATCGATCGGATCGGTTGTATAGTACGCCCGTTGCAACATTTGCAGCCAGGGGCCTTGCGGCGAGTTGATCTGTTCAAAAAACGTCAATGTATAGGGCGTGCGACCGACCGCCAACGCCTTGGCGACATCCTGCACGAGCGGCTCGGCCTTGAAGTATTTGTTGTCGACCATATCGGCGCGGGTCGTCAAATTGAGGAGCTTGGCGTAGCCCTCCACCTGAATTTCATCCGATAGGATGAACTTCATGAAGTCGACCGCGTCATTGACCCGCTTAGAGCCTTTGGGAATCACGACCAAGTCGCCGCCGATGAACGAAGCCGAAGAGTCCTGCCCCATTCCGGGGAGCAACGAAATGCCGAACTTCATTTTCGGATTTTGGTCGCGGGCGAGCTTAATGTTGAAGTTGCCGGTTCCCATCATGCCGACCTTGCCGGAGCCGAATTGAAGGTGGAAGGTCTCGCCGTTCTCGGCGCGATCGCTTGCATGCACATTGCCGGCCTTGACCATATCGCGCTCGAACTGAAGCACCTTGGCGACCCCGTCGCCGACCAAAGGTTCGTCGCCGGCGTCCTTCGCCTCGATCTTGGCGCCAGAGGCCCACATGAGCGGACCGACGGTGAAGATGTTGCAGCCGGCGCATGAGCCGGGCAGGTAATAGCCCTTGATGTCGCCGCCGAGGGCGGTGATCTTGTCGGCGTCCTGGCGCAGCTCGGCCAGACTCTTCGGCGGTTTGTTGGGATCGAGACCCGCCTTCTCGAAGAGGTCCTTGTTGTAGAACAAGGCGGAGACGTCGGCGTAGAGCGGCACGCCATAGAGTTTCTTGTCGAAAGTGGCGACCATCATGTGGCCGGGGCTCGCGGTCTTCAATTCGGGAAGCCCGCCGACTTGCCCGGTGATGTCGACGAGTTGCCCGGCCTTTTCGAATTGCGGGGCATAGATGAGGTCCATCCCCATCAGGTCGGGAACGTCGCCCGACGCGATCGCCTGGGCGAGCTTGGCGACCATCTCCGCGTGGGGAATGTAGGTGAGATTGATGTGGCGGTCCGGGTATTTGGCGTTCCACATCTCGACCAGTTTATCGACCATATCCTTGTTGCCGCCGCTGCGCTCCCACATGACGAGGTCAGCGGCCGACGACGACGCCGCCGTCGTAAGGAAGCCAACCGCCGCCAAACCGACGGCCAACGCGCTCAGAGCTTTCGAAAGTTTCATATTTCCCTCCCGCTCCCGCCCGGCTGTCAAAAGGTCCCCAATCGAACCGTCCGCCAGCCAGTTGAACCGCTATTTTAGGAAACCGTTTTCCCGCATTTTCCCTTCAGGTCCCCTTCGGTAAAGGTTCTGAGGACATCGGAAAAGCTTTTCTCTCGAAATAATGCATGCTTTAACTGGTAATGACAAGA
>DASZFX010000338.1:0-4872 GCA_035939375.1 Roseiarcus sp. | reverse complement strand
AAGGGGTCGGCGCACGCAAAGCCGCTTCCGCCGCCAAGGGCAAACTGCGCGGCGTTGGCTTTTCCGCATACATCGAGGCCTGCGGGCTCGCGCCGTCGGCGATCGTCGGCTCGATCGGCGGCGGCGTCGGGCAATGGGAATCGGCGGAAGTGCGGGTCAATCCGACTGGCTCGGTCGAGGTTCTGACCGGCTCGCACAGCCACGGCCAAGGCCACGAAACGACTTTCGCGCAACTCGTATCCGATCGTCTGGGTATTCCGATCGAGAACGTCTCAGTGGTGCACGGCGACACCGACAAGGTGCAATTCGGCATGGGTACCTATGGCTCGCGCTCCGGCGCCGTCGGCATGTCGGCGATCTTCAAGGCGCTCGACAAGATCGAAGCCAAGGCGAAGAAGGTCGCAGGCCACGTGCTCGAGGCCTCGGAAGGGGACATCGAATTCAAGGACGGCAAGTTCACGGTCAAAGGCACTGACAAATCGATCGACTTCGGCTCGGTGGCGCTCCAGGCGTACATCGCGCACAAGTTCAACGGCCAGGAGCTTGAACCGGGCCTCAAGGAGACGGCCTTCTGGGATCCGACCAACTTCACCTTCCCGGCGGGCGTTCACATCTGCGAGGTCGAGGTCGATCCGGAAACCGGCGTCACCAAGATCGACCGTTGGACGGCGGTCGACGATTTCGGCGTGCTGATCAACCCGATGATCGTCGAGGGCCAGGTCCATGGCGGCGTCGCGCAGGGCGTTGGCCAGGCGATGATGGAGGGCGCGGTCTACAATAAGGACGGGCAATTGCTGACGGCGAGCTACATGGACTACTGCTTGCCGCGCGCCGATGATCTGCCGTCCTTCACGGTCGCGACAACGGAAACGCGCTGTCCGTCCAATCCGCTCGGCATCAAGGGTTGCGGCGAAGCCGGCGCGATCGCCTCGCCGCCAGCGGTGATCAACGCGATTACCGACGCGCTCGGCCACGAAAACGTCACGATGCCGGCCACCTCGCAGGTCGTCTGGCGCGCGGCCCAAAACGCCAACCCGAAGCGCGCGGCGGAATGACCAAGGGATAGCGAAGAGCGGGTGGCGAAACCGTCGCTCGCCGATCACAGCTTTCGAACAAGTTCCAGGGAGCATCTCATGTACCAATTCACCTATCATCGGCCGGAAAGCCTATCGGCCGCGGTCGCGCAATTGACCGCGGACAGCGACGCCAAAGTGCTCGCCGGCGGCCAGACATTGTTGCCGACGATGAAGCAGCGCCTGGCTTCGCCGAGCGCGATCATCGATCTTGGCAGGATCGCCGGGCTTGCCGGCGTCAGCCGTGAGGGCGAGGCGATCGTCATCGGCGCGATGACCCGCCACGCCGATGTCGCGACCAACGCCGCAGTCCATCAGGCGATTCCCGCGCTCGCCGCGCTCGCCGAGGAGATCGGCGACCCGCAGGTGCGCAATCGCGGCACGATCGGCGGCTCGCTCGCCAATAATGATCCTGCCGCCGATTATCCGGCGGCGGCTTTGGCGTTGGGCGCGACGATCGTCACCAACACGCGCGAGATCGCCGCGGAGGCCTTTTTCAAGGGCCTGTTCGAAACCTCCCTCGGCGCCGGCGAGATCATCGCCAAGGTCCGCTTTCCGATCCCGCAAAAGGCGGCCTATGTGAAATTCCCCAATCCGGCCTCGCGCTACGCTTTGGTCGGGGTCTTTGTCGCCAAAACCGCTGGCGGCGTTCGGGTCGCCGTGACCGGCGCCGGCGCCAATGGCGTTTTCCGCGCGAGCGCATTCGAAGCCGCTTTGGCTTCGAATTTTTCGGCCGCCGCGGTGGCCAACGTCAAAATCCCCGCCGACGGGCTGAACAGCGACATCCATGCCGACGCCGCCTATCGGGCCCATCTGATCGGCGTTTTGGCGCGGCGCGCGGTAACGGCGGCCGGGTGAGCTACGCCGCGGCGCAGCGGCCTCCTCTCTCCCGCGCCGAGGAGAGGGTCCGGCGCTGCGGTCAACGTTACCCAGCGCAAAGCCTTGCATTCGTGACCCCGTCGTGAAACGGGAGGTCCGGCGCGCGCTATTGCGAGAGGCCGGCGGCGAAGTAGGAGCAGACGGAGCATGGCGGGTGCGGTTCGGGCGGACGGCGCAGGGCAATTGCCGAGCTCCATCGACGCGACGCTCGCCCTACTGCGCAGCGCCGATTACGTCGGCGAACGCTCGCTGGCGACCGTGCTGTTCCTCAGCTTGCGCCTCGGCCGCCCGCTCTTCCTGGAAGGCGAGGCCGGCGTTGGCAAGACGGAGATCGCCAAGGTTCTCGCCGCGACGCTTGGGCGACGGCTCATCCGCTTGCAATGCTACGAGGGCCTCGACGTCGCTTCCGCCGTCTATGAGTGGAACTACGCAGCGCAGATGATGGCGATCCGCCTGGCTGAAGCGGCCGGCGAGCATGACAAGGAGCGGATCGAGCACGACGTCTTCTCGCCGCGCTATCTGATCAGGCGCCCCTTGCTGCAGGCTCTGGAGCCGGCGCCGGAAGGCCCCGCCGTCTTGCTGATCGACGAGATCGATCGCGCCGACGAAGCGTTCGAGGCCTTCCTGCTCGAAGTCCTGTCCGACTTCCAAGTGACGGTGCCGGAGATCGGCGCGATCAAGGCCGTGCATCCGCCGATCGTCGTCATCACCTCCAATCGCACCCGCGAAATCCACGACGCGCTGAAGCGGCGCTGCCTCTATCATTGGCTCGGCTATCCGGACGCGGCGCGGGAAATCGAGATCGTCAAGGCCAAGGCGCCGGGCGCGCCCAAGCGCCTGACCGAAGAGCTGGTCGCCTTTGTCCAGGCCTTGCGCCGGCAGGACCTGTTCAAGTCGCCCGGCGTCGCCGAGACGCTTGATTGGGCGAGCGCCCTGACCGAACTGGATGCGGTCGCGCTCGATCCGGCGCAGGTTTCCGATACTTTGGGCGTGCTGCTGAAATATCAGGACGACATTGCGAAAGTCCAAGGCGCGAAGGCGGCGGAGCTGATCGAAAGCGTGCGCGGCGAGTTGCGCGCTTCGGCGCGCTGATGCGAAGGCGCCCGACGGCCAGACGAGCTATGAGAAGGGCGGCCGGCAGGATCACTATGTTCAAGCCGATGAAGGACTATTTCGCAAGGAGGAAGGCAAAGTGAACTCCACTTCCATCGAGGCGGCCGGCGACGGCCAGCTCGCCAAGAACATCCTCTATTTCGCCCGCGCTTTGCGTGAGGCCGGCCTGCCGGTCGGGCCGGGGGCGGTGCTCGACGCTTTGGCGGCGGTGCAATCGGCCGGCATCGGCAATCGCGAAGATTTCTACGCGACGCTGCACGCCGTCTTCGTCAAGAAACACGAGCATTCGATCCTGTTCGATCAGGCTTTCCGCATTTTCTGGAAGCGACGCGGTTTCCTCGAAAAGCTGATCGCGATGATGTCGCCCATGGCCGACCTTGCCAAGGAGAAGAAGCCGGAAGCCGGGGCGAGCCGGATTACGGAAGCCTTCTTCAAGACGCCGCGGGACACGGCGAAGGCTGCGCCCACGCTCGAACTCGACGCGCGCCTCACGATGTCGGCGGCCGAAGTGCTGCAGAGGAAGGACTTCGCCCAGATGAGCGCCGCGGAAATCATCGCCGCGCGGGAGGCGATCGCCAAGCTGCGCTTGCCCGCCGACGAGATAAAGACGCGCCGCCTCATCGCCAATGCGCGCGGCCGCCGGGTCGATCCGCGCCGCTCGTTCCGCCGCTCCTTGAAGGCCGGCGGCTCGACGATCGATCTTGCTTTTCGCGCGCCCGCTTTGCGCCATCCGCCGATCGTCGTGCTCTGCGATATTTCCGGCTCGATGAGCGAATATACGCGTATCTTCCTGCATTTCGTCCATGCGTTGGGCGAGCGCCGCCGCGTCTCGACGTTTCTGTTCGGCACGCGGCTGACCAATGTGACGCGGGCCTTGCGCGCCAAGGACGTCGATGAGGCGCTGGCCCTTTGCTCGGATCAGGTCAAGGATTGGTCGGGCGGCACGCGCATCGGCGCGGCGGTCAAACGGTTCAACCGCGAATGGTCGCGCCGCGTGCTCGGGCAGGGCGCGATCGTGCTGCTTTTCACCGATGGCCTGGAGCGAGAGGGCGCCCATGAGCTCGGGCTCGAAATGGAGCGTCTGCGCAAATCCTGCCGACGGTTGATCTGGGCCAATCCACTGCTGCGTTATGACGCCTTTGAAGCCAAGGCCCAGGGCATCCGCGCCATGCTGCCGCATGTCGACGAGTTCCGGCCGGTCCACACCCTCGCCAACATGGCCGATCTCTGCGGCGCGCTGGCCGCCGATCGCGTCGCGGCGAGCGATCCGAAAGAATGGTTGAGACTGACCGCGTAAGGCCCGGGCCTTGTAGCGCTATTCCCGAAGGACTATTTCGTTACGCGTCGGGTCGCCCTTGCGCTATGATCGCCGGCGACGTTCTATGGGTAAGCGAAATATGCTCTCGAGCGAAGACGATATTCTCGCCGCGGCGCAGGAATGGCGCGGCAAGGGCCGCGACGTCGCGATAGCGACCGTGGTCGAAACCTGGGGCTCGGCGCCGCGCCCGGTCGGCAGCCATCTCGTCATCGACGGCGAGGGGAATTTTCTCGGCTCCGTCTCCGGCGGCTGCGTCGAAGGCGCGGTGGTGACCGAGGCGCTCGACGTGATCGCCGCGGGCGCGCCGAAAATGCTGGAGTTCGGCGTCGCCGACGAAACAGCCTGGCGGGTCGGCCTCTCCTGCGGCGGGCGTATCAAGGTCTATGTCGAAAGGCTCGACTGATGCGGCTCGATCTTCTCAAAGCGCTGAACGAGGAACGCCTGAACAGGCGCGCGGCGGTTCTCGTCACCGAGATCGCGGGCGACATG
>DASZFX010000337.1:0-3404 GCA_035939375.1 Roseiarcus sp. | reverse complement strand
TCGAAGCGGACGGGTCTTTTTTCGACGGGACGCGCGCATGATCCTCCTTGCAGGCCTCGGCAATCCCGGCGCGCATCACGCCAAGAACCGGCACAACATCGGCTTCATGGCGCTCGACGCGATAGCGAAGGAGCATCGCATCGGACCTTTTCGCGCGCGCTTTCATGGCGCGGCGGCCGAAGGGCTGATCGGCGAAACGCGCGCGCTGCTGCTGGCGCCGCAGACCTTCATGAACGATTCCGGTCGCAGCCTTGGCGAGGCGATGCGCTTTCACAAACTCGATCTCGCCGACGTGATCGTGCTGCATGACGAACTCGATCTCGCGCCTGCCAAAGTACGAGTGAAGATCGGCGGCGGCGTCGCCGGGCATAACGGCTTGCGTTCCGTCACCGCCCACATCGGCAACGACTACAAGCGCGTACGTCTCGGCATCGGCCATCCCGGCGACAAGGCGCTTGTCCATCACTACGTGCTCAGCGATTTCTTCAAGGCCGAGATGGGCTGGGTCGGCGCTGTGTGCGAGGCGATCGCCCGCGCCGCGCCGCTGCTGGCGCGCGGCGAGGACGCCAGCTTTCAGAACAAGGTGCATCTCGCCGTCGCGGCGGCGGGGTTCGGCGAGACCAAAGACGCCGAGAGCGGAACGGCCTAAATTGGCGGCGTCGCGCTCGGTCTTTGCGGCCGTCTCTTGCAGGCGGAGCGAGCGGCTTTGCAAAAATCCGAACGGCGTCCCGATGGGATGAACCCTATCGTCGCGAATCCCTCTCAAGTGGGAGGGGGAGGGGAAACCGGATGGGGAGGCGGCTTGGAGGCCGAACCATTGTTCGTGATCTGCAGCGACTGCGGATCAAGCTCCCAGGACGAGGGATCGTCCTGCCGCTTGCGCTCGATCAGAGACTTGTCGCCGGCGCCGAAATAGACCCGCAGTCCGGCCCATACGGCCCGGTATTGCTGTTCGCCGACGCGAGCCTCCACATATGTACTGATCGCTGCGCCGCCATGGGCATGCCACAGATATTCGACGCCGCCCGCCGCGGCGTTGATCCCGCCCGTGTAACGATGGCCGACGAAGACTTCCCAATCGGGCGCCGGATAAAATGCCGCGTCGATCTTGTCGAAGAAGCGCGTCGTCACATTGGCCTTTTCGAAAAAGCCGTTGCTCAGAAAAGTCCCGGCATTGCCGCCTTCGACCCCGGCGACGCCGCGAAACGTGACTTGCGACAAATAGTACTCGCCCTCGAGGCCGCCCTGGCCCATTCGCACGCCGCCCAAACCGTTATACTCGCTGGCTTTGCCGTAAAGGCCGATCAGACCGACGGAGGGGTCGCGCCAGAAGACGTGATCGGCCACCGACCCGTAAAACTTTCCGGCCTCGCTCGCGACCGTACCATCCGCCTGCGCGCCGAAGCTGAAGCCGAGCGGCACGGCCACCGAGCCGTTGACGCCCGCGACGGCGCCTTTGTCGAAGCTGTCAAAGCCGCGGCCGAAAGCGTCCAACTTGGCGTTGATGCCGCTCACTGCCGGCAAGGCGAGCACCGGCAGGCTTGGCGCCGGGGGCGGCGCGGGCGATGGCAAATCAGCCGCCATCGCCGAGTTGAAAGCTATAGCGGCCCCAAAGAGCCCCACCAGCGCGGCGGTCTTCAGCAAGCTGGATCTGAACAAATCGGCCCCCGAGGTCTCAAGCCACCAGCGGTAGCGAATTGGTTACCCGCCGAAAAGCCGTAAAACTGTGGACCATTTTACAATATTGAGCCGGGTGATTTTAAAAGCGCGAGACCGACCGCGAACTGGCAAGGCTCACAGAGTGTTGGACGTCCGCCGCAGCGCTTGGCGCCGCGCGAGCTTCATGCTTAGAGGCCGGACGCCTATCCCAAGCCGGTGACGCCCATGCCGACCTCCGATCGTCTTCTCGTTCTCGTACGCCACGGCCAGAGCGAGTGGAACCTGAAGAACCTCTTCACCGGCTGGAAGGACGTCGATCTGTCGCCGAAGGGCGTCGAAGAGGCCGAGGAAGCCGGACGCCGGCTCAAGGCGCAGGGCTTGGCTTTCGATGTCGCCTTCACTTCCGCGCTTATCCGCGCGCAACGCACGCTCACCCTGATGCTCGCCGAACTCGGCCAGTCGGGCCTGGCGACGATCAGCGATCTGGCGCTGAACGAGCGCGACTACGGCGACCTCGCCGGCCTCAACAAGGATGACGCGCGCAAGAAATGGGGCGAGGAGCAGGTCCATATTTGGCGGCGCAGCTACGACGTCTCGCCGCCCGGCGGCGAGAGTCTCAAGGACACGGTCGCCCGGGCGCTGCCCTTTTATTGCCAGCACATCCTGCCTGCGGTCTTGAGCGGCAAGCGCGTGCTGGTCGCCGCGCATGGCAATTCGCTGCGCGCGCTCGTCATGGTCCTCGACAAACTGACGCCGAAGACCATCCCTGCGATGGAGATCGAAACCGGCGTGCCGCTGGTCTACCGGCTCAACGCCGATTCCACGGTCGCCGCGAAAACTGTGCTCGGCGGATGAACGCCGCCGCCCGCGCGTTCGAAATCGTCCCCGGCGTCGTACATCATCCGGCCTATCTCGACCGCGCGGCGCAAGAGGCCCTGCGCGACGCTTTGGATGGGATCATCCGCGCCGCGCCGCTCTTTCAGCCGAGGATGCCGCGCACCGCCAAGCCCTTCTCGGTCCGCATGACCAATTGCGGGCGCCTTGGCTGGGTCGCCGACGAGGGCGGCTATCGCTATCAAAAAGTCCATCCGGTCACCGGCGCGCCGTGGCCGCCAATGCCGGATATCGCGCTCGCCGCCTGGGCCGAGCTTGCCGCGGGCGCGCCGCCGCCGGAGGCCTGCCTCGTCAATTTCTACCGTCCCGAGGCGCGCATGGGCCTGCACCAGGACCGCGACGAAGAGGATTTCTCCGCGCCCGTCGTCTCGCTGTCGCTTGGCGATTCCTGCCTCTTCCGCATCGGCGGGAAGTCCCGGGGCGATCCGACCCTCTCCTTCGATCTCAATTCCGGCGACGCTTTGATTCTGGGCGGGCCGGCGCGGCTGGCCTTTCACGGCGTCGATCGCATCAGAGGCGGAAGCTCGACGCTGCTCGCCGAGGGCGGGCGAATCAACCTCACCCTGCGACGGGTGACCCGGTCGCAGGACGCAAATCGACAGGGCGATTGAAGCCCTGGCTAAGGCGAAGGCCCGCTCGCGGCTCGCTAGCGCGGCGCCGAGGTCATGAGCCCGAGCGGCGCGCCGCTCGAATCCTGGACAATAGCGATGCGGCCGACATTCGGAATGTCGAACGGCGGGCGAAGGATGGCGCCGCCCGCCGAGGCGCAGGCCGCCGCGCGCTTATCGACATTGTCGACTTCGACATAGTCGAACCAATGGGGCCGCGTTCCGGCGGGCGCCATGCCCGAT
>DASZFX010000336.1:0-2914 GCA_035939375.1 Roseiarcus sp. | reverse complement strand
GCCGGATTGATGTCGAGGACGTGCTCGGCGAGATTTTTTCGCGATTGTGTATCGGCAAGTGAACGCCTGTTTCACGTGAAACAGGGAATGAGAAATGGCGATGAAATACGATGTCGTCGTGATCGGCGGCGGCCATGCCGGATGCGAGGCGGCTGCCGCAGCCGCGCGGATGGGCGCATCGACCGCCTTGGTGACCCAGCGGATCGACACAATAGGCGCCATGTCCTGCAATCCGGCGATCGGCGGCCTCGGCAAGGGCCATCTGGTCCGCGAGATCGACGCGCTCGACGGCGTCATGGCCCGCGCCGCCGACGCCGCCGGCATCCAATTCCGCATCCTCAATCGACGCAAGGGCCCGGCGGTGCAAGGACCGCGGGCTCAGGCCGACCGCAAGCTCTACCGCCAGGCCATGCTGAGCTTGATGCGTCAAACGTCCGGCCTGACTTTGATCGAGGCGGAGGTCGAGCGCTTTCACGTCTTGAACGGGCGCGTCGCTTCGCTCGATCTTTCCGACGGGCGCGGGATCGATTGCGGCGCATTGTCGATCACCACCGGCACGTTTCTGCGCGGCGTCATCCACCTCGGCGACCAGCGCACGCCGGCCGGCCGTCACGGCGACCGGCCCTCGATCGGTCTGGCCGAATGCCTCGACGCCATCGGCTTCTCGCTCGGCCGGCTGAAGACTGGCACGCCGCCGCGGCTCGGTCGCGCCAGCATCGATTGGGCGCGTCTCGAGGCGCAACCGGGCGATGATCCGCCGGAGCCTTTCTCGGCCCTGACCGATAAGATCACGACGCCGCAGGTCGTCTGTCATATCACTCGCACCGGCCCGGCCGCTCACGCGATCGTTCGCGCAAATGCGCACCGCGCCGCCGTCTATTCCGGCGCGATTTCCGGACGCGGCCCGCGCTATTGTCCCTCGATCGAAGACAAGGTCGTACGTTTCCCCGACCGAGAATCCCATCAGATATTCCTGGAGCCCGAGGGGCTTGACGATCCGACGATCTATCCGAACGGGATTTCCACCTCGCTGCCGGCCGACGTCCAGGCGGAGTTCCTTCGGACAATCGAAGGTTTGGAGAAGGCGCGCATCCTGCGGCCCGGCTATGCGATCGAATATGACTATATCGATCCACGCCAACTCGATCTCACCCTTGAGACGCAACGCGTGAAAGGCCTCTTTCTCGCCGGCCAGATCAATGGAACCACCGGCTATGAAGAGGCCGCGGCGCAAGGCCTCGTCGCCGGGATCAATGCGGCGCGCCGCGCGGGCGGGAGCGACGGCGTCTCCTTCGATCGCGCCGAGTCCTATCTCGGCGTGATGATCGACGATCTGACCACCAGGGGCGTGACCGAGCCATACCGCATATTCACTTCGCGCGCGGAGTTCCGCTTGTCGCTTCGCGCCGACAATGCCGACGAGCGCCTGACGCCCAAAGGCTTGGCCCTCGGCTGCGTCGGCGCCAAGCGCGCCACGGCGTTCAAGGAAAAGTCGGACCATTTGGCGGCGGCGCGCAGCCTTCTCGAATCCTGCACGGCGACGCCAGCCAAGCTCGCGGCCCAAGGCGTCACGATCAATCAGGACGGGACGCGACGAAACGCATTCGAACTCGCCGCTTATCCGAATCTGACGATCGCGGATCTTGCCAAAGTCTGGCCGGCGCTTGCCGACATCGCCCCGCCCATCGCCCGGCGGATCGAGGCCGACGCCAAATATTCGGTCTATCTCGAGCGGCAGAGCGAAGACGCCGCTCGATTTCGCCGCGGCGAATCGATCGAATTGCCGCCCGACCTCGATTACGATGGAATATCGGGGCTCTCCAGTGAGTTGCGGGAAAAATTCCGCGTCGTCAGGCCGGCCAGCGTCGGTCAGGCGAGCCGCATCGAAGGCGTTACTCCCGCAGCGCTGGCGCTGGTGGCGGCGCATGTCCGGCGACGTTCGCGCCGCGGCGTAAACCCCGCCTCAGACTCCCTAATGTCTCAATCGCCCGCTGAGGCGATTGGTTCGACCCTCGCCGCTCTCTCCGCGTTACGATAACCTGCTGCTATGGGTCTGAGTCGCGACGACGATCGCAACGCCGCCTTACGTCTCGCGCCCGTTTCACGTGAAACGTTGGAGCGGCTCGACGCTTATGTGGCCTTGCTCGCCAAGTGGCGCAAAGCGGTCAATCTGATCTCGGAAGCGACTTTCGCCGAAGTCTGGACCCGTCACATCGCCGATAGCGCTCAATTGCTGTTGTTCGCGCCGAGTGCAAAAATCTGGGTCGACATGGGCTCGGGGGCCGGCTTTCCCGGCATGGTCATCGCCATCCAGCTCGTCCACACGGCCGGCGCGCGCGTCCATCTCATTGAAAGCGATCAGAGAAAATGCGGATTCCTCCGCGAAGTCGCGCGCGCGACCGGCGCGCCGGTCCAAATCCACAATGAGCGCATCGAGACCGCTGCGCCGCGGATCACAGATATTGTGGACGCGGTGACCGCGCGAGCGCTCGCCCCCTTGCCGCGACTCATCGCCTTCGCCAAAATATGGCTCGACGCCGGAGCGACCGGCGTCTTCCCTCGTGGCAAAACTGCGGGCGCGCAAATCGAGCATTTTTCTGATTATCAGAATGGTTACCAGGTCGCATTTTCCCGGAGCCGAATCGATAAGGCGTCCGAAATCGCGGTTGTGACAAGGCGACGCGTTCCCTTCCCGGCAGGCGCCGCGGAGCCCTAGATGAACAAAATCAGCAAGCCGCGGGTCCTGGTCGTCGCCAATCAAAAAGGGGGCGTCGGCAAGACGACGACCGCCATCAACCTCGGCACCGCGCTGGCGGCGATCGGCGAGCAGGTCCTCTTGATCGACCTCGACCCGCAGGGGAACGCCTCAACGGGCCTCGGCATCGATCGCAAGGCGCGCGTCTCCTCGAGCTAC
>DASZFX010000335.1:0-8121 GCA_035939375.1 Roseiarcus sp. | reverse complement strand
GGATCGAGTGACGGTCCTGCGCGACGGTCGGCGGGTCCTGACCGCGCCAATCGGCGAGATTTCGCGGGACGGCATCATATCGGCGATGGTCGGGCGCGAGGTCGCCGCAAGCAATCGCGATGAAACCAGCGCATCGGCGGCGCCGGTCCTCTCGGTCGAAGACCTGACCTTCGATGTCGTAACGCCGCGCGGATGGCGGCGCGTTCTGCACGGGGTCAGCTTCGAAGTCGGGCGCGGCGAAATACTGGGAATCGGCGGTCTCCTCGGCTCGGGACGCACCGAAATCGTCGAAGCGATATTCGGCGCCGGACGCGGCTGGCGCGGCGGGCGGATCGCCATCGACGGCGCCCCCGTCGCGATCGCTTCGCCTGCCGACGCCTATCGCCTCGGCGTCGCGTTGGTGACTGAGGATCGCAAGACGCGCGGGCTGCACCTCGGCTCGACGATCCGCGACAATATTGCGCTGCCTTCGGTCGGCGCGATGTCCCGCTTCGGTTTGCGCGCTTTCGCCAGGGAGGCGGCGCTCGCCGCCGAGGTCGTCGATCGGCTTTCGGTGCGTTGTACCGGCATCGAGCAAGTCGCAGCGACCCTGTCGGGCGGCAATCAGCAGAAAATCGTCATCGGCAAATGGTTGGCGACACGGCCCCGCGTCCTGCTGCTCGACGAGCCTACCCGCGGCATCGACGTCGGCGCCAAACAGGAAATCTATCAGCTCATCTTCAAACTCGCCGCCGAGGGTCTCGCCATTGTCGTCGTCAGTTCCGAACTGCCGGAGCTTCTCATGCTCTCCGACAGGATCTTGGTGATGTGCGAGGGACGTCAGACCGGGATTCTGCGCCGCGCCGAGGCGACTCAAGAAGCCGTAATGCGCCTCGCCGCGCCAGGCGTCGCCGGCGCGTTCAGGAAAATGCCGGCATGAGCGCGCTGCGCATCCTTTCCCGCACCAAGCTCTATTGGGGGCTTTTGATCATCTTCCTGATCGGCGCAGCCTTCTCGCCGCATACTTCGTCGGGCCGAAACATCTTCCTATCCTACGCCAATCTCACCGACGTGCTGCGTCAGGTGTCGATCACCGGCCTGGTTGCGACCGGCATGACGATCGTCATCCTCCTCGGCGGCATCGATCTTTCCGTCGGCTCGGTAATGGGCTTCTCGACCGTCGTCTGCGCGATGCTGCTGACCAAGCCCGGCTGGACGGCCGCGTCTGCGATCGGCGTTCCCGGCGCGGCCCTGGTGAGCTTTGCGGCGATCGCTTTCCTGACGCGCTTCGTGCTGAGCGGTTTGGCGCGCGGGCGCGACGCCGCCGTAGGCCCACGGCGGGAAATCGATCTTGGCTCCTGGCGCGGGATATGGATTCCCTGCCTCTTGGGCGCCGTCGCGATGGGCGCCGCCCTTTCTTTCGTACTCTCCGAGGTTCCGACCAAATTCGGGGTCGTCGCCGTCCTTTTGGTGACGCCCTGCGTGGCATTGCTGCTCGGCGGGCTCAATGGCGCGATTATCGTCGCGGGGCGACTGCAGCCCTTCATCGTGACGTTGGCGATGATGGTCAGCGCGCTCGGCATCGGCCGGCTGACCGCCGGCCAGGATAACGCCGTCGTGCCGGTCTATACCGGCACCAACGCCACCGAGGCGTTCGAGATTTTGCGCTCGATGGTCTGGGGCGTCTTGCCCATGCCCAGCGTATTCTTCCTGACGGCGATCATTTTCTTCGGCGCTATCCTGCGCCTGACTTCGTTCGGGCGCTACATCTATGCGATTGGCGGTAACGTCGAGGCGGCTCGTCTCTCCGGCATCAACGTCGTTCAGGTTCAGTTCTCGGCGTACCTTCTTTCAGGCCTTCTGGCCGGCGTCGCCGGGGTGCTCTTCGTCGCCCAATACCGGCAGGGCAAGCCCGACGCCGGGACGGGTCTCGAACTCGACGCCATTGCCGCCGTTGTGATCGGCGGGACCAGCCTGATGGGCGGGCGCGGCGGCCTCGCCGGCACTCTGGTCGGCGTCCTCATCTTCGGCCTTTTGTCTGACATTCTTCAATTGCAGAATATCGATTCGAACGTTCAGCTCGTGATGAAAGGGCTGATCATCGTCTGTACGGTTCTCGTGCAGGAACAGAATCTTGGCCAGCTCGTGACCAGGCTGAGGCGCATTGCGCCGCCGCCAACGCATGAGCCGGCGGGATCGGCCGAGGTCGATCGGCCGCAAAACGTTCTGCAAACCCTAAAAATCCGGGAGGACCTCGATGAAGCGTCGTGAATTTCTCAAACTGTCCGCCACGGTCGCCGGCGCGACGGTTACGGCGTACCTGCCGAGCGGCTGGCGGGCGCAGGCGGCGGCAAAGTGGAAGGTCGGCTTCAGCCAGTGCACGACGCTGGAGCCCTGGCGGGTGCAGTTCAACAAGGATATCGAGGCGGAGGCCAAGAAGCAGCCGGAAGTCGATCTCATCATCACCGACGGCCTCGACAAGACCGAGAAACAGGTCGCCGATGTCGAGAACCTGATCGTCCAGCAAGTCAACGCCCTTCTGATTTCGCCGAAGGAGTCGGCGGGGTTGACGGGCGTCGTCGAAAAGGCGATTGACGCAAAAATTCCGGTGATCGTGCTCGACCGCAACGTCGAGACCAAGAAAATCACCCAGTTCATCGGCGGCGACAATGCGCTGATCGGACGGGCCGTCGGCGAATATGCAGTGAAATTGCTCGGAGGGGCCGGCAAGGCGCAGGGAAATGTCGTCGAAATCTGGGGCGGCATGGGCACACAGCCGGCGCATGATCGCCACGACGGCTTCCACGCTTTCACCGACAAGGAGCCGGGCGTCAAATACCTGCTCAACAATCAATCGGGCGATTGGAAGCAGGACCAAGCGTACAACATTATGACCACCGCGCTGCGCAACAACGAGAAGATCGATCTCGTTTACGGCCACAACGATCCGATGGCCTATGGCGCTTATCTCGCCGCCAAGGATGCAGGGCGCGACAAGGACATCAAATTCATCCTCGGCATCGACGGCTTGCCCGATGAAGGCGTCGAATGGGTGAACAAAGGCCAGCTGACGGCGACGTTCCTCTACGCGACGCCAGGCGCCGAGGGCCTGAGACAAGCCGTCAAGCTGCTCAAGGGCGAGAAGCTCGAACCCGTCATCACCTTGCCGACGATGTTGATCACCAAAGACAACGCGCCGGAGATTCTCAAGGCCAACGGCCTGCTCTGACGCTCAGCGCAAAGTCCAAGGCGTCGCGCCGGTTCGGGCGCGACGCCGAGCCGGGCGTTGCAGATTTTCAGTATCGCCTTGCCTTTTGCGCGCCCATCGAAGACATTCCAATGATCAACGGGAGGACGGATCGAACCTGCGGCTCACGCCAAGGATCGTCGCCCGCGAACCCAAGGGGGAAATTATGGGCGTCATCTCCTGGATCATTCTGGGACTCATCGCGGGCTTCGTCGGCTCGAAGATCGTCAACAAGACCGGAGAGGGCTTGGTCCTCGACATTGTGCTCGGCATCGTCGGCGCGCTGGTCGGCGGGTTTTTGTTCAGCCTCGCGGGCATCGGCGGCGTAACGGGCCTCGACATTCGGAGCGTGATTATCGCCATCATCGGCGCGGTCGTCGTTCTGCTGGTCTATCGGATGGTCATCGCCCGCACCTGACGTGGGGCTAAGTATTAGCGGCGCTCCAACGCGCCGCCGCTTCATCGTCGGCGAGCTTCGGCTCGACCCAAGCGCCGAGCGACCCGTCGGCAAGATGGGCGCGCTTCCAGAACGGCGCTTGGGCTTTAAGATAGTCCATCAGGAATCCGGCGGCCGCGAAAGCTTCGCCGCGATGGGCCGCGGCGGCGGCGACAAGAACGATGCGACCGCCCGCTTCAATGAGCCCGTAACGGTGGACGATCCTGAGGGCGAGGAGCGGCCAACGGGCAAGCGCTTCCGTCGCGACCCGCTCGATCTCCTTTTCCGCCATGGCGCCATAGTGCTCGATCTCCAAAGCGGCGAGCGTGCCGCCTTCGTCGCGACAGAGACCGACGAAACTTGCGAGCGCGCCGATATCCGCGCGGCCGCGGCAGAGGGCCTCGGTTTCGGCTGCAGCGTCGAAATCCTCCCGCTGAACGCAGATTGAGGGTTTCGGGGCGCCGCCCGCCATTTCAGCCTCCGGTCATCGGAGGAAAGAAGGCGATCTCCTTGGCGCCGAAGATTTTCGCGTCATGGCGGACGTGAGCGTGGTCGATCGCCGCGCGGATCACGTTCCTTTTCTCGAAGGCATGGGCATAGGTCTCGTCCCGCGCCGACAGCCAGACGATGAGATCGGCGACCGTCGAGACGCTCGCCGGCGGCTGAATCTCCTCTTCGCTTTTGCCGACCCGCTCGCGCAGCCAGGCGAAATAGAGCGCCTTCATGGATCGCTACTCGGAATCCAGATGGTCATAGCTCGCCTTCATATAGTCCCAGCCCGTGTAGAGGGTCAGGATCGCCGCCGCCCATAAAAGGACGACGCCGATCCGGGTCGTCCCGGGCAGGATCTGCTCGCCGGCCGGACCGGCGATGAGGAAGCCGATCGCGACGAGTTGCAGCGTCGTCTTCCATTTGGCGATCGTCGAGACCGGCACGGGCACGCGCAGCTCGGCGAGAAACTCGCGCAGGCCCGAGACGAGGATTTCGCGGCAGAGAATGACGATGGCCGCCCAAAGCGACCAGCCCGCGATGACCCTGTCGGCGGCCAGGACGAGGAGCGTCGCCGCCACCAGCAATTTGTCGGCGATCGGATCGAGCATGCGGCCCAGCGAGGATTGCTGCGACCAGGCGCGCGCCAGGTAGCCGTCGAAGAAATCGGTGATCGCCGCGGCGATGAAGATAGCGAGGGCCGTCCAGCGCATCCAATATTCGGCCGGCCAGAACAAGAGCGCGACGACAAGCGGCACCGCCGCCAGCCGACCGTAGGTCAACAGGTTGGGCAGGCTCCACTGCCTCTGCGCAGTCCCGGTGGAAGCGGACGCCATGATCTCGGCAGGTGACATTTTCGAACGGCTGTGGTCAATGACCACACTCTTTAATAAGCACGCGGCGCGCCGGAAAAAAGACGGCGGATCGCGGAAAATGGTTGACAGGCGGCGGGCGTTGACGAGGAGGCGTTTGGACGCCGGGCGGCGCCCACCTCATAATCCTTACAGTCTTGCGCCGATTTGCCTAATTCTGGGGACGGTCCGCCGGCCGCGTGCGACCCGGCGCGCTTTTGGTTAAGGTCGCCCGTTCAAGAAAATCCGACGAGGTCTCCCATGTCCGGCGCGCATGTCGTCGACCATCCCCTGGTGCAGCACAAGCTCACGTTGATGCGCGACAAGCAACGCTCGACCAAGGGCTTTCGCCAGCTCATGAACGAGATCGGCATGCTGCTCTGCTACGAAGTCACCCGCGACCTGCCGACCGAAATGGTCGAGGTCGAGACGCCGCTGCAGAAGACGCGGGCGCCGATGATCGCGGGCAAGAAGCTGGTCTTCGCGCCGATCCTTCGAGCGGGGGTCGGCTTTCTCGACGGGATGCTGGAGCTGGTGCCCTCGGCCCGCGTCGCCCATATCGGCCTCTATCGCGATCCCCAGACGCTGGAGGCGGTCGAATATTATTTCAAAGCGCCGGCCGACGTCGCCGAACGCCTGGTCATCGTGATGGACCCGATGCTGGCGACGGCGAATTCCGCTGTTGCGGCGATCGACCGGCTGAAGCGGCGCGGCGTCAAGGACATCCGCTTCGTCTGCCTGCTGGCCGCCCCCGAAGGCGTCGCCCACCTCGAGGCCGCCCATCCCGACGTTCAAATCTGGACTGCCGCCATCGACGAGCGCCTCAACGACCACGGCTATATCGTCCCCGGGCTGGGGGACGCAGGAGACCGGATGTTCGGGACACGATAGCCGCTGGCCCCCGCGCTTCCGAAATCAGCATAATTAACAGGACCCGTTGTGGAATTCGAGGCGAAGTCGGCTTGTTTTCCATATTTGACCGTTCCGTGAATTGCCTTCCCGCCTCCTCCTGCCTATATATCGCCCATTCCCGCATGGATGATGATTTGAGGCGCCGCCTCGCCCGGGCCCCGGCCGGGAAAGCGCGCCGCGTTCCGGGGAGTTGGCGAAGGAGAGATGAGAATGAGCGAAGCGCCGCTGATGCCCAAGGCCACCGCCGTTTGGCTGGTCGAGAACACCTCGCTGACCTTCGATCAGATCGCCGAGTTCTGCAAATTGCATCCGCTCGAGGTGAAGGGCATCGCAGACGGCGAGGTCGCGACCGGCATCAAAGGTCATGACCCCATCGCTTCCGGCCAATTGACCCGTGAAGAAATCGCCGAGGGCGAAAAGGACCCTGAACATCGCCTGCAGCTCGCCGTGGCCAAGGTTCGCCTGCCCGAGATGAAGAAGCCGCGCGGCGCCCGGTACACGCCGCTCTCGCGCCGCCAGGATCGTCCGAACGCCATCCTTTGGCTGTTGCGCAATCATCCCGAATTGAAGGACGCGCAGATCATGCGCCTCGTCGGCACGACCAAATCGACGCTGCAATCGATCCGCGAGCGCAGCCATTGGAATTCGGCCAATTTGCAGCCGATGGACCCGGTCACTCTCGGCCTTTGCTCGCAGATCGATCTCGATTTCGAGGTCAATCGCGCCGCCAAGGAGCGTCCGAAGATCGAGGAGGACGCCGGCCAGACGCTGGTCCCGGCCGAGATCACCACCGCCAAGCCAGCGCCGGCGACGCGCGCGGAAGTGTTCGGCGCAGCGACAGTAAAGCCCAAGAGCGAGGAAGAAAAGATCGACGTCGACTCGGTTTTCGGCAAGCTCAAGACGCTGAAGAACGCCGGCTAGACCGGCTTCCTTCAACCATTGCCGTGAGAAGAAGCGCGAGGCTTAGCGTTCGCGCCTCAAAAGAGGGAGGGTCCAATGCCGTTCGTCAATATTCAGCTCGTCAGGGAAGTCATCGCCGACGATCCGGAACGAAAGAAGGCGGCGATCGCCAGAAAAGTCACCGCCGCGATCGCCGAGACGACCGGCCTCAGCGCCGACGCCGTCTGGGTGGTGTTCGAGGAAGTCGCCGCGAAAGATTGGTACGTCGCAGCGACCAGCGTCGAGGAGACGCGCAAGGCGAAGAGAGCCGCTGCTTCGTGACGAAAGCCCCTTCGGCGTCGAGCCTCAGTTGCGTTCTCTCGGCTCAAACATCTTAGGCCGCGCATCTTAGGCCGCGCCGCGCCGAACTCTGAATGATCGCTGGGCTCAAGACCATCCACGAGAAGCATTCGTGTAGACCGTCCTGTAGTACATGACGTTCTCGCGCTCTGCTTTTCGATGCATGGAAATTCGCCTCTTTTGTCGTCTCCATATGCTGAGGTCGAGATACCCGTTCTTGACGCCCCATGCCTTCCGGGCTCAACTGCCGACGGCGGTATTTTCTTGGGAGCAATTCATGACACGAGAACTTTCTCTATTTGGCCGGTTGACCTGCGCCGCAGCGGCGATCGCGCTGCTGACAGCCTCGCTCGCCGCACCCGCCGCGGCGATGCCGCTGACCAGCACAGGCTTCGGCCCGCTGGATCGGGATATCTCGACGGTCCAACAGCAGAAGCCGCCGCAGGGCAAGCCGCCTGGTCCCGGCGGCAAGCCCAATTGGCACGGATCGCCGAATGGACAACATGGCGGACAATGGCATGGCGGCCAGTGGCATGGCGGCGGCGGAGGCGGCGGTCCGGGCTGGGTTGTGCCCGGCTTGGCGTTCGGCTTTCTCGGCGCGGCAGCCGCGGCCGCGGCCTATGGCGCTCCGCCCCAGCCTGGCATGTGCTGGTATTACGATGATCCCATGCACTCGAGCGGCCATTGGGATTATTGCTAGCCTGAAGAGCTTCTGGTTGGCGGACGAGGAGCGGCGCGCCAAGCGCCGCTTTCTTTTTGACTTTTGAGTTGACTGAGACAACTCATGCGCCATACCTTTCCGGGCGACGGAAGGCGCGATGACAACGGTCGAGGAAATCAGGAGCTTCAACCGCTTCTACACCCGGCGGATCGGCCTGCTGGAAGAGCATCTCTCGAAGAGCCCCTTCTCGTTGGTGGAGGCGCGGGTGCTCTACGAGCTGGCCAAGGCTGAGCCGGGGACCGCGGCC
>DASZFX010000334.1:0-4444 GCA_035939375.1 Roseiarcus sp. | reverse complement strand
CGGCGCGTTCCGGTCACTGTTCCAAATAATGGCGGCCCGTGGCGTTGGCGTTTGTTTCCAGAGAGCTTCTGCGATTCAAATTGCGAATCCGATGCGCTAGTTCGCCCGCGTCGCGACGAACCGCGCCGCCGCGCCCAACGTGTCGCCTTTCGCGCCGATCCGCGCCTCGTCCAGCGCCGCTTCGGCCTCGCGCACGAGGCGGTCGCGCGCGGCTTTCGCGCCGGCGAGCCCGAGCGCGGCGATGAACGTCGCTTTGTTGCGCCCGGCGTCCTTGCCGGCGCGCTTGCCGAGCTTGGCCTCATCGCCCTCGGCGTCGAGAATGTCGTCGGCGATCTGGAAGGCGGCGCCGAGCGCGCGTCCGAAACGGAGCAGCGCAGCCCGTCGCGCCGGCGCCGCTTCGGCGATGATGGCGCCGGCCTCGACCGAGAAGGTCAGCAACGCGCCGGTCTTCATCGCCTGCAAGCGCTTGATCGCCGCGCCGCTGAGCGGTTCTGCGGCGGTTTCGGCCTCCAGATCCAGCATCTGGCCGCCGGCCATGCCGCCAAGGCCGGCGGCGCGAGCGAGGCCGACGCAAAGCGCGGCGCGGATCGCTCCATCCCGGTGCGTGGCGGCCTCTCCCATCACGTCGAAAGCGAGCGTCAGCAACCCATCGCCGGCGAGAATCGCCGTCGCCTCGTCGAAGGCTTTGTGAACGGTCGGGCGTCCGCGCCTCAGGTCGTCGTCGTCCATCGCCGGCAGATCGTCATGGACCAGCGAATAGCAATGGACGAGTTCGATCGCCGAGCCGGCGCGCAGCGGGCCCTTGCCGCCAAGCCCGAGCGCCTTGGCCGTTTCGATCGTCAGGAAGGGCCGCAACCTCTTGCCGCCGGCCAGCGCGCCGTGGCGCATCGCCGCGACAAGGCGCGCCGGCCGCGCGATCTCGCCTTCGAGCGGCGCCTTGGCGAGCAGGCTCTCCAACATTTTTTCGATCGTCGCGCCGGCTTCCTTCAGCCGGATGGCGAAGCCATCAGAACCGGTTTCCATTGTCATGCAGGATTTATATCTTGAAAGGGTCGGAGGTCGCGCCGACCATAGCGGCGCGGCGCGCCGTCAGGCAAATCTCGAAGACGCCAGAGGCCGGCGTGATGAGCGAACCTTTGTTCGGCGGCCCCGTGCCGCAATTCTACGACAAGTATCTGCAGCCGATCATGGGCGCGCCTTTTGTCCCAGAAATCGTTGCGCGCGCGGCGGCGGCTGAGCCGGCGGCCATTCTCGAGACCGCCTGCGGGACGGGAAGCGCAACCCTCCCGCTCGCCAAGGCCTTGCCGCTGGCGCAGATCATGGCGACCGACGTCAGCGCGGACATGATCGACTACGCCAAGACGAAAGCCGAAGGCGCGGCAATCGTCTGGAGCCAGGCCGACGCCGACGACCTGCCCTTCGCCGCCCACTCCTTCGACCTCGTCTTCGCCCAATTCGGCGTCATGTTCTTTTCGGACAGGCCGAAGGCCTTTCGCGAGGCGCGGCGCGTCCTGCGTCCCAACAGCGGGTTTCTCTTTTCGGTCTGGGACGATCTTGCGGTGAACGACTTGCCGCGTGTGAGCTTCGAAGCCGTGGTTGCGATGTTTCCCTCCGATCCGCCGACCTATACGCGCCGCCTTCCCTTCGGCTACAGCGATCGCGCGAGGATCGAGCGCGACTTGCGCGCCGGCGGCTTTGCGACGATCGCGATCGAGCCGGTGCGCAAATCCTTGCGCGTCGCCACGGCTCGCCATTACGCAATCGGCGCTTGCCAAGGCGGCGGCTTGCGCGGCGAGATCGAAGCGCGCGATCCTAAGGCCGTCGCTCGCGCCACCGACATCGTCGAGCAGGCGCTGAAGCAACGCTTTGGCGACGGGCCCTTCGAGGTTAGCGCGCAGGCTTTGTTCGTGACCGCGTCTTAGGGTTCGAACCCGTGATCGTCGCGCCGGTCGGCCCTCCATTGACAGTTGCGGCGCGCAGGCCATGCTTCTGATCGAACCGCCGCATCCGGCGCATCCGAGGGAAATGTCCGATGGGCCGTGCAATCGTCATCGTGCTCGATTCGGTCGGTTGCGGCGGCGCAGAGGATGCGGCGGCCTATGGCGACGAAGGCGCCGACACGCTCGGCCACATTGCCGAAGCTTGCGCCAATGGTCGCGGCGATCGCGAGGGCCTGCGGCGCGGGCCGCTCGCCTTGCCCAATCTCGACCGTCTCGGCCTTGGTCGCGCGATGGCGGCTTCTTCCGGGCGGATGCCGCCGGGCCTGGGCGCCGCCGAACCGATCGGCCAATGGGGCTATGGCGTCGAGACGTCTCTCGGCAAGGATACGCCCTCCGGCCATTGGGAGATCGCCGGCGCGCCGGTTCGCTTTCAATGGGGCTATTTCCCGGAGAGGATACCGGCCTTCCCGTCGAGCCTCACCAACGCCCTGATGGCGGAGGGACGCCTTACCGGCATTCTCGGCGACAAACATGCGTCCGGTACGGGCGTCATCGAGGAGCTCGGCGAGGAGCACCTGAGGACGCTGAAGCCGATCTGCTACACTTCGGCCGATTCGGTGCTGCAAATCGCCGCGCATGAGGAGGCTTTCGGTCTTGAGCGGCTCTATGATCTTTGCCGCATCGCGCGGCGACTTTGCGATCCGCTCAACATCGGCCGCGTCATTGCCCGCCCGTTCATTGGCGCCAGAGCGGGCGATTTTTCGCGCACCGCCCATCGCAAGGATTTCGCCATTCCGCCGCCGCCTGGCAATATTTTCGAACGCGCCGCGGACGCTGGACGCGACATCGTGTCGATTGGAAAGATCGGCGATATTTTCGCCCATAGCCGTACCGGCCGCGAGGCGAAAGGCGCAAGCAACGCCGCGCATGTTGATCTGACGCTCGAAGCGCTCGCGAACGCGTCCGACGGCGGCCTCATCTTCGTCAATCTCGTCGATTTCGACACAGAATTCGGGCATCGCCGCGACGTTCCCGGCTATGCCGCCTGTCTCGAGGCTTTCGACCGGCGTCTGCCGGAAATCATGGCGCAGTTGCGCGGCGACGATTATTGCGTGATCACGGCCGATCACGGCAACGATCCGACCTGGCGCGGCTTCGACCACACCCGAGAGCATGTGCCGATCCTCGGATTCGGCGCCGGGCTTGCGCCGGCGCCGATCGGTCGGCGCGAGACATTGGCCGACATTGCGCAGACCCTCTCGTCGCGGCTCGCGCTTGCCCCCGGCCTCGATGGCGAGAGCTGGCTTTGAAGAGCGGCTTCGCGCTCGATCCGCGCCTCGAAGCCGATACGATTGCGCTCGGGAATACGCCATTGTCGCGCGTACTCTTGATGAATGATGCGCGCTTTCCCTGGGTGATCCTGGTTCCGCGCCGCGCCGGTCTTGCTGAACTCGCCGATCTCGCCCCGCACGAGCGCGCCGCCCTTATGGAGGAGACCGTCGCTGTCTCGGCCGCGCTTTCGAAACGGCGAGGCGTCGACAAGATCAATGTCGGCGCCTTGGGTAATATCGTGCGCCAGTTGCACGTCCATATCGTCGGCCGCAGCCCCGATGACGTGGCCTGGCCTCAACCGGTTTGGGGGTTCGGCGCGCGCCGACCCTATGATCGGGCCGCCGCGGAAAATATTTCCCGCGAGCTCGCCGAAGCGCTGAGCCGCATCCTGACCTAATAGCCGCGCCTTGCGCGCGCATACGGCCCCGACTAGTGTCCGCGCCGAAAAGCGTCGATCAAGTCGGCGCCTGAGTTGAGAACCTCGAGAACACGATGTCGACCTCTTCGTCCTCCGCCGACTATGTCGTTGACCGGCGCCGCATGCGCCGCCAGCTCACATTCTGGCGGGCCGCGGCTTTCGTCATTTTCGCTCTCGCCCTCATCGGCCTCGGCTGGCGCTACGGCGGGGGGGCGGCAGGCTCGCGTTTCGAGGCCCATATCGCAAGGGTCGAGATCGGCGGACTGATCACCGGCGACGACGCGACGCTGAAGGTGATCCGCGACATCGGCAATTCCAGCGCCAAAGCGGTCGTTTTGTCGATCGAGAGCCCCGGCGGCACCACGACGGGTGCGGAAAAGCTCTATGACGAATTGCGCCGGCTCGCCGCCAAGAAGCCGGTCGTCGCCGTGGTCGGCACGCTTGCCGCTTCCGGCGCCTATATCGCCGCGCTTGGCGCCGACCGGATATTCGCGCGAGGCAATTCGCTCGTCGGCTCGATCGGCGTGCTCATCCAATATCCGAATTTCGCCGGCCTGCTCGACAAAGTGGGCGTCAAATACGAAGCGGTAAAGTCTTCGCCTCTGAAAGCTGCGCCCAACGGTTTCGAGCCGACCAGCGAAGAGGCCCGCGCGGCGATGGCAGCCCTGGTCGGCGACAGCTTCGATTGGTTCAAGATGCTGGTGAAGGAAAGGCGCGGCCTCAGCGACGCCGAACTCGCCCAGGTCGACGACGG
>DASZFX010000333.1:0-7420 GCA_035939375.1 Roseiarcus sp. | reverse complement strand
GCGTTGCGGGCCTGACGCTGCGCGCCGCGGCGCGCGAGGCCGGCGTCTCCCATGCCGCGCCGAAGCACCATTTCGGCGACATGTCCGGCCTCTTGAGCGAACTCGCAATCGTCGGCTTCCAGCGTCTTGGCGACTATTTATCGGCGGGATTGCGCGATGACCTCTCGCCGCGCGAGAGGCTCGATGCGGTCGGGCGCGGCTATGTCGCCTTCGCCAAGGCTCATCCCGCGCTTTTTCTCATGATGTTCCGGAGCGAACGCCTCGATATGACGCGCCCGGCTTTGCGCGATGCGGCCCGCGCCAGTCTCGATGTGCTGGCGAGCGCCATCGGCCCTTACGGCGGGACGAGCGATGACGAGCCGCTTTCGCTGGCGCAGGCCGGCCGGCTCGCGCGGGCATGGTCGCTCGTTCACGGTTTCTCGATGCTGCTGATCGACGGGCGATGGAAGCCGCTGCTCAGGCGTTTGCCGGCGGGGGCCGACGCCGGGTCTCTGTTCGACGCCCTCATCGAGAGCCAGAGAGCGCGAGAAAGCGGAGGCTGAGCCCAGGTCGTCAAACCGACGGCGCCCGTCTCACCTCTGCGACGGAGCAAAACGCGCAACGAGTTCATGCGCTTCGGCGGGGTACGTGAGCCTCACATAGGTGACCTGCTCGATGGCGCGCCAGGTGCGCCGCTCGATGACGAGGCAGGGCGCGCCTTCGGCAAGGCCAAGCGCCGCCGCGGTTCGCCCGTCAGCGCCGGTGGCCCTGATCTTATGTTCGGCAGCGGTCCAGGGCACGCGCTGCACCAACCAGGCGCCGGGCGACAATTCGGCGAAAGCCTCGCCTTCGGCCTCCGGCACGACGCTGAGATTGATGAGCCGCTCCTCCAGGCAGAAGGGCTGCGATCCCGCGAAGTGCCGGCACGTCAGGTCGAGCAATGCGCCATGCGTCTGCGGCTCGAACCATGCCCGGTCGCCGCGCAAACCTTTGCGCTTGCGGCGGGCGGCGATCTCGAAGCGATAGGCGCGGCCGAGCGCCGCCGCTTCAGCCTTGATGTCGTGAATTTCCAGGACAGCCGCCTGCGAATGGGGCCGCGTGACGAAAGTGCCGGCGCGGCGTCGTCGCGCGATGAGACCCGCCCGGGCGAGCTGGGTCAGAACCTTGCTGACCGTCATTCGCGAGCAGCCGTATTGCGTCGTCAGCTCATGCTCGAAAGGAATGCGATGCCCGGGCGGCCATTCGCCAGACAATATCCGCGCCTCGATATCGGCGAGGATGCGCCGATGCAGCGAAGCGGGCGCCGCCTCGGCGCCATTCTCGGCGATGGTCGCTGCGCGCGCGGTGGCGGGCCGGCGGTCAGGCATGGCGCAACGCCTGCATCGCGCCGCGAAAGCGCGCTTCGATCCCCTCGCGCCGCTTATGGCGCCCGCCCGTGACAAGCTTTTCCCCGGCGACCCAGACGCCATCGACAAGGGCGCGCTCGACGAAAATCCACGCATCGAGTACGCCGTCCGGCTGGAGCCCGGCGCTCATCGCGTGATCGCGATCGAGCGACACGAAATCCGCCGGCGCGCCTTCCGCCAAGCGCGTGGGCGCGGCGAGCGCCGCCCCGCCCCCGGCGAGCGCCGCCTCGACAAGCGCCCTCCCCGTCGAGGCCCTGGCCTCGCCCATGACATTGCGCTCTCGCTGCGCAAGGCGCTGAGCATATTCCAACTGACGCAATTCATCGGCGACGCCGATCAGCACATTCGAATCCGTGCCAATTCCAAAGCGCCCGCCTTGTCTGCGAAACAACGGCGCGCTGAACGTCCCATCGCCGAGATTGGCTTCCGTCACCGGGCAGAGGCCGACGGTCGCGCCGCTCAGCGCCATCCGCGCCGTCTCGGTGTTTGTCGTATGGGTTGCGTGAATGAGGCACCAGCGCCGATCGACCGGCGCATGGGCGAGCAGATATTCAACCGGCCGAGCGCGCGACCAGTTAAGACAATCCTCCACCTCTTTGACCTGCTCTGCGACATGAATATGGAGCGGGCCTTCGCCCGCCATGGCGACCAGCGCGGCGAGTTCGTCCAGCGTGACGGCGCGCAGACTATGCGGCGCGACGCCAACGCTCGCGCCGGCCAGCGGCCGGACGGCGGCGCGGCCTTCCTCGAGAACGCGGGCGAATTGATCGAGATCGCAGACGAAGCGTCGCTGCTCGGGGCGCGGCGGCGCGCCGCCAAATGCGGCGTGAGCGTAGAAGCATGGCAAAAGCGTCAGGCGAATGCCGCTCAGCGATGCGGCGGCGGCGATGTGCGAGGCCATCTCGCCGATCGCGTCATAAGGTTTGCCGTCGCGATCGTGATGGAGATAGTGAAATTCGCCGACCCGGGTGAAGCCGGCCTCGAGCATCTCGGCATAGACCATGGCGGCGACGGCTTCGGCGTCGTCCGGCGTCATCGTTAGCGCGAAACGGTACATCGCCTCGCGCCAGGTCCAGAAATTGTCGGCCGCGGGGCCGCGCGTCTCGGCGAGGCCCGCCATGCCGCGCTGGAAGGCGTGACTATGAAGGTTCGCCATCCCGGGGATGGCGAGGCCGCAACGCTCGTCGCTGGGCTGCGGAGGGACGTCCGTTGCGACGGCGCGGATCACACCCGCATCGATGATGAGGCGCACGTTGCTGCGCCACCCTTGCGGGGTCAGCGCGTCTTTTGCGTGGACAGCAATCATTCGCGGCGGCTTGCCCTCCCTGCGATTATGTATATACATTATCCGGTCGGAGGCAAAGCGGGGAAGCGGTCATGGCGGCGCAACCGGCGGAAAATCGCGTCCGGATTTGGCGGAATGCGCGCCTTGCGACGCTTGCAGCCGGCAGGCCGGGCCTCGGCGCCATCGAGCGCGGCGCCATCGCAGCGCAAGACGGCCGTATCCTTTATGTCGGAGCGGAGGACGAGGCGCCATCCGCTCTCCTTCAGGCGGGCGGGGCGATCGATTGCGAGGGGCGCTGGATCACGCCGGGCCTTGTCGATTGCCACTCGCATCTCGTCTTTGCCGGCGATCGCGCGCAGGAATTCGAATTGCGGCTCGCTGGCGCTTCCTACGAAGAGATCGCGCGGGCCGGCGGCGGCATCCTTTCTTCGGTCAGGGCGCTTCGCGCCGCCAGCGAAGACGAGCTTGTTCGGCAAAGCATGCCGCGGCTCGATGCGCTGATCGCCGAAGGGGCGACGACGATCGAGATCAAGTCCGGCTATGGGCTCGACCTCGCCAATGAACAGAAATCGCTGCGCGCCGCGCGAAGACTCGCCGACGAACGACCCGTCACGATCCGCACGAGTTTTCTCGGGGCCCACGCCCTGCCGCCGGAAAGGACCGGCGATAGAAACGGCTATATCGACTGCGTCGTAAACGACATGATCCCGGCCGTCACCCGCGACCGTCTCGCCGATGCAGTCGACGGTTTTTGCGAGACCATCGCCTTTTCGCCGGACGAGATCGCGCGGGTCTTTTCCGCCGCGCGTCAGCATGGGCTGCCGGTCAAGTTGCATGCCGATCAATTGTCGAATTCGCATGGCGCGGCGCTCGCCGCGCGTTTCGGCGCGCTCTCCGCCGACCATCTCGAATATACCGATGAGGAAGGCGCTGCGGCCATGGCCGCGGCGGGAAGCGTCGCCGTCATGCTGCCCGGCGCGTACTATTTTATCCGCGAGACGAAACGCCCGCCGATCGAACTCTTCCGTCGCCATGGCGTCGGCATGGCGGTGGCGAGCGATTGCAATCCCGGCACATCGCCGCTGACCTCCCTGCTGCTGGCGATGAACATGGCCGCGACCCTGTTTCGCATGAAGGTCGAGGAATGTATCGCCGGCGTCACCCGCGAGGCGGCGCGCGCGCTTGGCCTGCAAAAGGAGACCGGGACGTTGGAGGCCGGCAAATGGGCGGATTTGGCCATCTGGGATATCGAGCGGCCGGCTGAACTCGTCTATCGCCTCGGCTTCAATCCGCTGCACGCCCGCCTCCGGAGAGGACGATGAGCAGGATCGCGATCAAGCCCGGCGAGGCGGCGCTCGCCGATTGGCGTCAAATCTATCGCGGCGGCGCCCTTGCGCTCGACCCTTCCTGCCACGGCAAAGTCGCCGCCAGCGCCGCGGCGGTCGCGCGCATTGTCGCCAAGGGCGAGCCGATCTATGGGCTCAACACCGGCTTCGGCAAGCTCGCCAATGTACGCATCGAGGCAGGGGACCTCGCCAAGCTGCAAAGAAACATCGTTCTTTCACATGCCGCCGGCGTCGGCGAAGCAACGCCCGAGCCGATCGCGCGGCTGATGATGGCGCTGAAACTCGCCTCGCTCGCGCAAGGCGCCTCAGGGGTACGGCCCGAGACCCTCGCCATGCTGGAGGCGATGCTCGAACGTTCCGTCATTCCGGTTGTGCCGGCGCAAGGCTCGGTTGGCGCCTCGGGGGATCTTGCGCCCCTTGCCCATATGACGGCCGCCATGATCGGCGTCGGCGAAGCCCTTGTGAGAGGCAAGCGCGTCCCGGCGGGTGAGGCGCTCGCCGAGGCCGGCCTCGCGCCGCTCGAGCTTGGACCGAAGGAAGGGCTAGCGCTGCTTAACGGCACACAATTCTCGACGGCCCAGGCGCTGGCCGGGCTCTTCGAGGCGGAAGTCCTTTTCCGCTCCGCGCTGACGACCGGCGCGCTTTCGACCGATGCGGCGCGCGGCTCGGACGCGCCCTTTGATCCGCGCATCCATGCGTTGCGACGACATCGCGGCCAGATCGAATGCGCCGAGTCGTTACGCGCGCTGATGGAGGGAAGCGCAATCCGCGCATCGCATCTCATTGGCGATGAGCGCGTGCAGGACCCCTATTGCCTGCGCTGCCAGCCGCAAGTGATGGGGGCGGCGCTTGACGTTCTGCGCCAGGCGGCGACGACGCTTGCGACCGAGGCCAACGGCGTTTCCGACAATCCGCTGATTTTCCCCGAGGACGACGCAGCCTTGTCGGGCGGCAATTTCCACGCCGAGCCGGTCGCCTTCGCCGCAGACATGATCGCCCTCGCCGTCTGCGAGATCGGCTCGCTCGCCGAACGGCGCATCGCCATGCTGGTCGATCCGGCGCTCTCCGGACTGCCGGCGTTCTTGACGCCCAAGCCCGGCTTGAATTCGGGTTTCATGATCCCGCAGGTCACGGCCGCAGCGCTCGTCGCGGAGAACAAGACCCGCGCCTATCCAGCAAGCGTCGACACGATTCCGACATCCGCCAACCAGGAGGACCATGTCTCGATGGCGGCCCATGGCGCGCGGCGCCTTGGCCCAATGGTCGAAAACGCGACAGCCGTGATCGGCATCGAACTGATGGTCGCCGCGCAAGGCTGCGATTTTCATGCGCCGCTAAGATCGAGCGCGAGGCTGGAGTCCCTGCGCAGCGCGACGCGCGCCAGGATCGCGCCTCTCGATGACGATCGGTATTTGCAACCCGACATCGAAGCCGCGTGCGCCCTCGTCCGTAGCGGCGCGGCCTGTGAAGCGGTGGGCGAGCCCCTGCCCTCGCTCTCGGAGGCGGCGCTGTGAGCGACCCTTCCTGGCTCAGCGTCACGTCCGGCGAGGCGCCGCTGCTGGTGAGCATTCCCCATACCGGGCTTCAATTGGGCGACCTCGAGCCGCGGTTCGTCTCGCCCTGGCGCGCCCGCAAGGATGCAGACTGGCGGATCGAGGACCTCTATGACTTCGCCGCCGGCCTTGGCGCGACGATCATTCGCACGACGATTTCGCGCAGCGTCATCGACGTCAATCGCGATCCTTCCGGCGCCACCTTGTATCCCGGCATGGCGACGACCGAACTTTGTCCGACGACGACCTTCGACGGCGAGGCGCTCTATCGGAGCGACCATGCGCCGTCGTCTCAGGAGATCGCCGAGCGCCGCCGCGCCTATTTTGATCCCTATCATGCGGCTCTCGGCCGCGAGATCGGCCGCCTGCGCCGGGCGCATCGCCGCATCGCGCTCTATGATTGCCATTCGATCCGATCGACGATCCCCCGCCTCTTCGACGGCGAGTTGCCGGCCTTCAATCTCGGAACGAATACGCGGGCCAGCGCCGATCCGGCGTTGATCGAGGCGGTCGCCGACGCGCTGTCGGCGAGCGGACAGTCCTTCGTGGTCGATGGGCGTTTCAAGGGCGGGTGGATCACGCGCGCCTTTGGCAAGCCTCATGAAGGCGTGCACGCCCTGCAGATGGAGCTCGCCTGCCGGGCCTATATGCGCGAGCCGCGCTCGGTCGATGCGCGCAATTGGCCGACGCCGTACGAACCGGCTTACGCGGCCTCGACGCGCGGCCTTCTCGAGAAAATCTTTTTGACGATCCTTGCTTGGATCGCCTGACTGCTTCACCGCCAATGAGGCCAGAAATGACCAGCAACGCCCGCATCGACAACGCTCGCGTCATCCGTGCGCCGCGCGGCCCGAAGATTTCTGCGAAGAGCTGGCTGACCGAAGCGCCCTTGCGCATGTTGATGAACAATCTTGATCCCGAGGTCGCGGAGCGGCCAAGCGAACTCATCGTCTATGGCGGCATCGGGCGCGCCGCACGCGACTGGGAGGCTTTCGATCGCATTGTCGCCGCTTTGAAGACGCTTGAGGGCGATGAGACCTTGTTGGTCCAGTCGGGAAAGCCAGTCGGCATATTCCGCACCCATGCGGATGCGCCGCGCGTGCTCATCGCCAATTCCAACATCGTGCCGCATTGGGCGACCTGGGACTATTTTCATGAGCTCGACCGCAAAGGCCTGATGATGTACGGCCAAATGACCGCCGGCTCCTGGATCTATATCGGCAGCCAAGGCATCGTCCAGGGGACGTACGAGACGTTCGTCGAGGTCGGCCGCAGGCATTATGGCGGCGATCTTTCCGGCCGATGGATTTTGACCGCCGGTCTTGGCGGGATGGGCGGCGCGCAGCCGCTCGCCGCGACAATGGCCGGCGCTTCGATGCTCGCCGTCGAATGCCAGGCGAGCCGCATCGACATGCGCCTTCGCACCGGCTATCTCGACCGCCAGGCGCGCGACCTCGACGAAGCCTTGGCGATCATCGAAAAATCCCGCGGCGACAGGAAGCCGGTTTCCGTCGGACTGCTCGGCAACGCCGCCGACGTCTTTCCCGAACTCATCCGCCGCGGCGTCAAACCCGACGTCGTCACCGACCAGACGTCCGCTCACGATCCGATCAATGGCTATCTGCCGAAAGGCTGGACTTTGGCCGAATGGGAGACCCGGCGCGAGCGCGATCCCAAGGGCGTGGAGAAGGCCGCGCGCGCCTCCATGGCGCAGCATGTGCGGGCCATGCTCGATTTTTTCCGCTTAGGGATTCCAACGCTCGACTATGGCAACAATATTCGCCAGATGGCTAAGGAGGAAGGCGTTGACGACGCCTTCGACTTTCCGGGCTTCGTGCCAGCCTATATCCG
>DASZFX010000332.1:0-7870 GCA_035939375.1 Roseiarcus sp. | reverse complement strand
CGTCGCTTGCGCCGATCTCCGCGCGCAGCGCCGCGACGCGCGGCGGCGGATCGCAGTCTTCGTCGGGATTGAACGGCGGCAGCAACGCCAACTCGCGATAGATCGCGACCTCGACGCCCGCGGGCGCGAGCCGCTGCGCCGCGCCCAGCAACGCGGTATTGACCGAGGCGGCTCGGAGGCTACCGGAAATGGCCAGAATCCTCATTCGTCAGTCCTCGTGGCGTCCTGCCCGCCTGGTCAGAAACGCTCGACAGGCTAGCCAGGAACGCTCTTTCAGTGTAAGAGCGCCGCTTTCCGGCGGCGGGCTTGCCTGCAACGCCTTGCGCCCAAGCCCCCTTTGGAGACTTAAATGGCTGTTCCGAGACGAAAAACCTCGCCTTCGCGGCGCGACATGCGCCGGTCGGCGGATGCGCTCAAGGCCCCAACCTATGTCGAAGACAAGGATTCAGGCGAATTGCGCCGTCCCCACCATGTCGACCTGAAGAGCGGCATGTATCGCGGCCGCCAGATTCTCAAGCCCAAGAAGGTCGAGGCGTAAGCCTTCGCTCGTCGAGGCTTGGGACAAAGGCCGGCGTTACGCCGGCCTTTTCATTTTGGAAGGGGAGCGATGCCAAAACCAGATCTCGATCTGGTTCGCGCGATGGAGGAGCGCGGCTTCAATTCTTGGCCGGCCTTGCGCAGCCTTATCGTCGACGGCTGGGTCGTGCGCCTTTCCGATGGGCATACGCGCCGCGCCAATTCAGCGAGCCCTTTCTCGATCTCGCGTCTCGCGCCGGACGCGCTGATCGACGTCATCGAACCCCTTTTTCGAGGCGTGGGCCTGCGCCCCGTCTTCCGGATCACGCCGCTCGCCGATCCGGCCGTCGAGAAACGTCTCATTGCGCGCGGCTGGCGCGACGATGATCCTTCGCTCGGCCTGTTCGCGCGCGAGGCGGCCGGCGCCGCCGACCCGGCGGTCCAACTTGCGCCCGACGCATCGCAAGCCTGGATCGCAGGCGCGATGGCGGCCTACGGGTATGGCGAGAAGGGCGTAACGGCGCTCAGCCGCATGCTGCCGCTCATCGCGATGCCGGCGGCCTTTGCAACGTTGATCGAAAATGGCGAGCCGCTCGCCTTCGGCCTCGCCGTGGCCGAGCGCGGCATGGTCGGCTTCCACGACATCGTCGTCGCGCCAAAGGGGCGCGGACGCGGCCTTGGGCGGCGCCTCGTCGACGCGCTTATCGACTGGGGTCGACGCCAAGGCGCGACGAGCGCGTACCTTCTCGTGCGCGAAGGCAACCAGCCGGCGCGCGCGCTCTACCGTTCGCTCGGTTTCGTCGACGTCTATCGCTACGCGAATATGGCGCGTGGGTGACCGCGCGGGCGATGACGACGCACTCTACGTCCTGATTGTTCTTCGCATCACCCTCGCCGGATCGAGGCGACCGCCGCGCCGGCGACGATGAGCGCGCAGGCGATGGCGAGCGAAGCGGTCGCCGGCGCGAAGCCGGCCGCGACCAGGATCAACGTCGAAAGGACCGGCGCGGCATAGGCGGCGACGCCGAGCATTTTGATGTCGCCGTGTTTGACGCCATAGTCCCAGACGTAGAAGGCAAGGCCGACGGGCCCAAGCCCGAGGCCCAGAATCGCGAGCCATTGGCCCGCGCTCGCCGGCGTCACTGTCGGCTCGAAGGCGAAATGACAGGCCGCGGCGAGAAGCGCGGTGACGACGCAAAAACCGGCGACCGCCTCGGTCGGCGCTTCTTTCAGGCGCCGCGAGGCGACCGAATAGACCGACCAGACGAAGGCGCAACAAAGCGCGAGCGCGTCGCCGCCCAGGGACGCCGCTGAAAAGAGCGCGCCGCCCGACTTGCCGGCAAAGAGCGCCGCAACGCCGGCAAGCCCGAGCGCCGCGCCGATGACGTGGCGCGCGCTCAAGCGCTCGCCCGGTTGCAACGCGGCAAGAAGCACGATGAGCAGCGGCCACAGGTAGGCGATGAGGCTCGCCTCCGCCGGCGGCGCGCGGCGCAAGGCGGCGAAATAGAGCGCGTGGTAGCCGAAGAGGCCGCCGATTCCGACGAGCCAAACGGGCCACGGCTGGATCAGGGCGGCAAGCCGGCCGCGCAATGCCGCATAGAAAAGTCCGCAGCCGCCGCCGACCGCAAAAGTAAGGGCGGCCAATTCAAAGGGCGGAACTTCGCCGGAAGCCGCGGTGAGCAACGCGAGGGCCGACCACAGCAAGATCGCGCAAAGGCCGATCATCGTGGCGGCGCCAGAGGCGCGCGAGGGCAGGGCGGCGGCGGTCATGGCGCTCGGCTAACAGAGGCGCGATGCGAAGGGAAGGGCGGCGAAGGGCTTCCCCTTTCGGATCAGGCAAGCGCGCGAACGCGTCATACGATCGTCAAACGCGATCGCGAGATTGCGGTTCAATCAGCCGGAAGGTCTTGAAAATGAATTTCTTTCAGCGCTTCACCTTCCTTTTCGCCGCTCCCGCTTTCGAAGCGGAGGACCTCGAAGGCCAACGCGTGCGCGAGATTATCGCCGCGATCGAGCGTCTCGGCTTCCAGGTCGTGAAGGCGCGACGGATCGAAGATGCGGAAATCGCCGTGCAAACCGACGCCGCGATCGGCTGCATGGTCGTCGACTGGGGCAAGAAGGGTCTCGAAGGCAAGACCGCTTCTCTCATCAATCTGATGAGAAAACGCGGCCTCGAAATGCCGATCGTCATGCTGGTCAGGCGCAGGCGTTTCGAGGACGTGCCGGTCGAGGTGCTCGACTTCGTCGATGGCTATGTGTTCCTTGCCGAGGAGACGCCGGAATTCATCGCCAAGAATCTGGTCAGCCGTCTCAAGCAATATGCAGACACTTTGAAGACGCCGTTTTTCGGCGCCCTCGTCGACTACGCCGAGGAGGGCAATCAGCTCTGGACCTGTCCCGGCCACAACGGCGGCATTTTCTACAGCCGCAGCCCGATCGGCCGCATCTTCATGGAGCACCTCGGCGAGGCGGTGTTTCGCGACGATCTCGACAATTCCATCCTGGAGCTCGGCGACCTTTTGACCCATGAAGGTCCGGCCCTCGCAGCGCAGAAGGAGGCCGCTGCGATTTTCGGCGCAGAGAAGACCTATTTCGTCCTCAACGGCACGTCCTCATCCAACAAGATCGTGTTGACAGCCCTCGTCGCCGAGGACGATCTCGTGCTCTTCGACCGCAACAACCACAAGGCGGCTCATCACGGCGCGCTGTTTCTCGGCGGCGGGATTCCGATTTTCCTGCCGACCGACCGCAATGCTCACGGATTGATCGGTCCCATCGATTGCGGCTTTCTCGACGAAGGGACGATCCGCGCAGCGATCCGCTCCAATCCGCTTGTGAAGGACCCCGAGGCCTGGCGGCGCGAGCGACCGTTTCGCGTCGCGGTGATCGAGCAATGCACCTATGACGGGACGATCCTCAGCGCCGAAATGATCGTCGAGCGGATCGGCAAACTCTGCGACTACATCCTCTTCGACGAGGCTTGGGCCGGATTCATGAAGTTTCATCCGCTCTATGCCGGCCGCTTCGCCATGGGGCTGAAGAATCTCGGCCCCGACGCGCCGGGGATCATCGCGACGCAATCGACGCACAAGCAACTCGCCAGTTTCTCGCAAGCCTCGCAGATACACGCAAAGGACAGTCACATTCGCGGGCAGCCGCGGCGCGTCGAGCACCGCCGTTTCAATGAATTCTTCATGCTGCACGCGTCGACCTCGCCCTTCTATCCGCTCTTCGCCTCGCTCGACGTCGGCGCGCAAATGATGAAGGGCAGATCCGGCGAGGTCCTGTGGGACGACACGATCCGGCTCGGCATCGAATTGCGCAAGAAATTGCGCGCAGTGCGCCGGGAATTCGACGAGAAGGAGGCTGATCCGGCGCGGCGCTGGTTCTTCGATCCTTTCGTGCCTGACCGTATCGCCGTCCCTGATGCGGCGCGCGAGGGCGCGGTTCACGAGGCGCCGTGGGAGAGCATCGCAACAGACCAGCTCGCCGCTCACTCCCGTTTCTGGGAATTGCGGCCGGGCGAGGCCTGGCACGGCTTCAAGCATGTCGCGCCGGGACAGGCGATGACCGATCCCAACAAGCTGACTTTGCTGACGCCGGGCTTCGACCGGAAAACCGGCGCCTATGAGGCGCATGGCGTCCCGGCGCCGATCGTTGCGCAATATTTGCGAGAAAACAGGGTGGTCGCCGAGAAGAACGACCTTAACTCGCTGTTGTTCCTGCTGACGCCCGGCGTCGAGGCGAGCAAGGCGGGAACCTTGGTCAGCGCCCTCGTCGCCTTCAAGCGCCTGCATGACGACAATGCGTTGCTCGACGACGTGATCCCGGAATTCGTGCGCCGCCGGCCGGGTCGCTACAAGGGCCTGCGCCTTCGCGATCTTTGCGCGGACATGCACGCCTCATTCCGCGAAGCCAATGTCAGCGCCTTGCAACGGGCGCAATTTCGTCCCGAGCATCTGCCGAATATGGCGATGACGCCCCGCGACGCCGTGCGCGCGATGACCCGGAACAACGTCGACTATCTGCCAATCGACCGTATCGAGGGGCGGGTGGCGACCACGCTTTTCGTCGTCTATCCGCCCGGCATTGCGACGATCGTGCCGGGCGAGCGTATTGACGAAAGGTCGCGGCCGATGCTGGACTATTTGAAGATGTTTGAGCGCGCCGCCAATCTGTTTCCGGGGTTCGAGTCGGAGATCCAGGGCGTCTATCGCGAGATCGACGCTTCCGGCATGGCGCGATTTCACACCTATGTGGTACGCGAATGAACGATGAGGGCGCTGAGGGGACGGCGATGAGCGAGGCCCCGGTCATTTCGCCGCCGCGCGTCTTCGTTCGGCCGTCGCGCGACGACGACGTGCCGGCGATGCTCGCAATCTATCGTCATCATATCGCGCACGGAGTCGGCGATCTCGGCGATTACGAGCCCGATGCGCTGGACGCAGAGGATTTGAAGCGGCGACGCAAGAACATGCGCGGGCGCCGCTTGCCCCATGTCGTTGCCGAGCGCGTCGGCGAGGTCGTCGGCTACGCCTACGCCGTGCCCTTCCGCAAGCGGCCGGCCTATCGCTATGCGGTGAAACACTCGATCTATGTGCGCCGCGATACGATGCACGAAGGCGTTGGCCGCATGCTTCTCGTCGCGCTGATCGACGCTTGCGCCGTCGCGGACTATCGCCAGATGATCGGCTATATCGACGGCGCCAACGTCGCCTCCTTGCGTTTGCATGAGGCTTGCGGCTTCCGGGAGGTCGGGCGGCTGCCGTCGATCGGCTACAAGTTCGGCCGTTGGTCAGACAGCGTGATCGTGCAACGCTCGCTTGGGCCAGGCGCCTCCGCGCCGCCTGGGTCCTGCGCGGCGCCCGCTACGGCAGAGCCTGATCAGGGCGGAGCGACCTGATGCTCTCTGCGAAACGGCGGCCGCTCCCGTACCCTCGCCCTCCTTGCGGGAGGGGGGCCTTCACGGCGCGACGTTCAGGGGTCGACCCCGCGTGAAAGCGATTGCGATCCGGCCGGCGCAGGCGAGCGACCTTGAGGCGATCGAGGATCTTGAACGGGCGATTTTCGCTGGCGATCGACTGTCGCGGCGTTCGCTGAGAGCGTTCATCGGCTCGCGCAATCGCCTGCTGGTGGCGACGGACCGCGAGGGAATCGTCGGCTACGCCTTGGTCATCTGGCGCAGGGGCGGACGTTTGGCGCGCCTTTACTCGATCGCCGTCAGCGCTCGGATGGCGGGGCGCGGCGTCGGGCGAGCGCTCCTTGCGGCCGCACAGACCCATGCGGCCGAACAAGGCTGCGACGCGCTGCGCCTCGAAGTGAGGGAGGACAATCGACGGGCGATCGCCCTCTACGAGAGACTGGGCTACCGCCGCTTCGGCCGCTACGAAGACTATTATGAGGATGGCGCGGCGGCGCTTCGTCTGGAAAAACGAATCATCGCGGCGTGAACGAAAAAAATTCTTCAAATAGGGACCCTGACCCTCGGTGTACGGGTTGCAATCGACGCTCGGTCGAGCACATTGTCTCGCCCAAGTCTCGCCGACTCATTGAGTCGCGCGAGCCTCGTCGCGCCAGCGGCGATCCTCTTTGAGTTGCGCCCGGCCGAGGAGCCGATGAGCCGCCCTGCGATCCGACTGCCCTTTCGCCTTCCGGCCCCTGTAACGGATATCTGGCAATGACCGGATGGGTCGTGCTGGTCGATCAGGCGCGCGATTTTCCTAACGCCGACACGCCGCACAAGGTCATCACCACGAGCGACTATCTCGCCCGGCCGAAATTGTTCGCCGGCTCCGGCCGCGCCAAGCTCGTCAATCTGTCGAGGTCCTATAATTACCAGTCCAAGGGCTATTACGCCTCGCTGCTCGCCGAGGCGCGGGGGCACCGGGTGATCCCGACTGTCGAGACCATGCTGGAGCTGCGCGAGCGCAAGCTCTATGAGCATGCGCTGCCCGAACTCGAAGACGAACTCAACCACGCCGCCCATCGCGCCAACGCAACCGAGCGGGCGACTTTCGATCTGCTCTTCTGCTTCGGCCTCACCCAGGATCCGCGCTTCGAAGCCTTCGGCCGTCTGCTCTTCGACTGGTATCGCTGCCCGGCGCTGGAGGTGACGATCACCGCCAACAAACGCTGGAAGATCGATCGGCTGCGGGCCCGCCCGCTCGGCAAGCTCGGCCCTGAGGAGGCCGCCTTCTTCCGTCTCGCCTTGCACCATCATACCGAGCGCGACTGGCGCAATCCGCGGGCGCGCACCGTCGCCAAATATTCGATCGCCGTTCTGCATGATCCGCAGGAGGAGCTGCCGCCGTCCTCCGTCGAGACAATCAAATACCTGCAACGTTTCGCTGAGCGCCATTCGGTCGACATCGAGCCGATCACCAAACGCCAGCTCTCCGAACTTGCCGAATTCGACGGTCTTTTCATTCGCTCGACGACGTCGATCGACAATTATACCTACCGCTTCGCTCGTCGCGCCCTGCAGGAGGGCATGCCGGTCATCGACGATCCGGTTTCGATGATCCGCTGCACCAACAAGGTCTATCTCCATGAACTCATGGAGGCGAACGGCGTGCCGATTCCGCCGACCATCATGCTCGCCGAGGAGGAGGATCTCGACAAGGCCGCAAGGACGCTCGGCTGGCCGATGGTGGTGAAAATTCCCGACGGCTCCTTTTCGCGCGGCGTTCATCGGGTCGAGAATTTCGACGCCCTGCAGAATCTCGCCAGCGACCTCTTCGAAGACACCGATCTTCTGCTCGCCCAGAAATTCATGCCGACCGAATTTGACTGGCGCGTCGGTATCCTCGACCGCGAGCCGCTTTTCGTTTGCCAATATCGCATGGCGCGCGGCCACTGGCAGATCATCAAGCATGGGCCGAACGGCGCACGCGAAGGCGGCTCGAGCACGATCGCGCTCGCCGAGGCGCCGGCTCAGGTCCTCGACGTCGCTCTGCGCGCGGCGAGCGCGATCGGCGACGGGCTCTACGGGGTCGACGTTAAACAGACCGCCGATGAAGTCGCCGTGATCGAAGTCAACGACAACCCCAATCTCGATCACGGCTGTGAAGATCTCGTCGGCAAGGACGAGGTCTGGAGCCGCATCCTGCAATGGTTCGTCAAGCGGATCGATGCGTGATGAGCAGTTCGCCGGGACCGCGCGCCATGAACGCGCCATCGCTCGATCGCCGCCTGACGCCGGCGCGGTCCGATCTCGCCGCCGATTGGCTCCGCGGCAAGGTCGACGCGGCGCGCTTCGTCGCCGGCTGGCCGCGGCGCATCGTGGAGCCTGTCGCGCCCTTGCGCCGCGCGCCGGCCCATGATGCGCCTCTCGAGACCGAGGCGCTGTACGGCG
>DASZFX010000331.1:0-4764 GCA_035939375.1 Roseiarcus sp. | reverse complement strand
GGGCGCGTCTCGCGCCGCATGCGATTGAGGAAGTGGATCGTCGCGCTCAATCCAAGGCCGAAAGAGACCGTCAGCGCGACGACGCTGGCGAATTGCAAGCCTTCGCCGAGGCTTGAAAGCAAGACCCCCGCCGTCACGACGGGAAAGATTCCGGGCACCAGCGCGGCGAACATGACCGCGACGGACCGAAAGGCGAGGCCGATGAAAGCGGCGACGAACAGAAACTCGATCGTCAGCCCGCGGTTGAGCTTGTTGATCATGTCCGCGCTGCTGCGCGCCGCAATCGCCGACAATCCGGTGACCGCGATCGAATAGCCGGGATGTGTTGCGCGCGCCGCATCGAGCTTCTTGTCGAGTTCGTTGACGATCGGCAAAAGCTGGCTCGCGTCCTTGTCCGGGACGCGGCCCGATATGACGACGGCGCTCTCGTCGGCGGCGATGAACCGACGCACCAGATAGTCCGGCAACGCATTGACATATTGTTTCAGGGTCTCGACATCCGACTTGCCGAGCTTCTCCTTAAGCCAACGCCGCAACGTCTCCAGCGACCACACATTGGCGACGCCGGCCTGTCCCTCAAGGATCGTATGGACCTCGGCGATCGCCGCCAGAGTCTCAGGCGCATAGAGCGAGGCGCCTTTGGGAAAGCTCACGAGCACGTCGATCGGATTGGCGCCGGCGAGCTTGACGTCGAGACGCGCATTCGCCTTAACCGCCTGGCGCTTGTCGGGCACTTGATCGGCCAAACGGTAGCGCGGCTGCAAATTGAGGTAGTTGACGGCGAGGACCACGACGATCGCAAGACTGATGAGGCTGTAGAGGCCCGGCCGGCTGACCATGCGAATGGCGACCCAGTCGCAGAAGCGGCGCAAAGCATCGACGCCGGTGTCGGCCCCTTTGATCTTCGTGGCGAACGCGCTCTCGCGGCGCACCAGGAGGACGCCTAAAGCTGGAACCAAGGTCAGCACCGCGACAAGGGCGATCACGGTCGCGATCAATCCGGCCTCGCCGAAGATGCGAATCACATCGGAGTCGGAAAATTGCAGCGCGATGAACGACAGACCGGCCGTCGCGTGGGTCAAAACGCAGGCGGGACCGACGACCCAGACGGCGTTGCGAAAGGCCGTGCGCCGGTCTTCGCCGGCGATCAATCGGTCGCGCGCCGCAAACGTGAGCTGCATGCTGTCGGAGAAGCTGATCACCATGATGAGCGGCGTCATCACGTTCAGGAACACATTCAGCCGGAAATCGAGCCAGCCGAGCGCGCCGAGGGACAGAAGGATCGCCACGAGCGGCGGCCCCGCGGCCACGATCATGAAAGCGACGCGCCGGAAGAAGAGGATCGCGATCGCGCAACCGGCCGCAAAGCCGAAAACATTGTAGAGGAGACGATCGCGCTCGACCGCGTTGCGGATCTCGAGCTGCATGACCGGCACGCCCGAGAGTTCGGCGTCGAGACCGGCGCCGGCCAGATCTTCCGCCATCGTCTTGCGGATCTGTGCAACGACATCGTTCAATTTGCCGCTCGCGGCGACATCGGGATCGAGGGCGATCACGACCAGCGCCAGTTCGCCGTCTTCCGACAAGAGCTTGCCGCGAATGATCTCGTTCGAGCGCACCTTTTCGACCAGCTTGTCGTATTCGGCGCCCTGGGGCAGTTCGTCGGGAAAGACGGGCGCCGGCAAACCGCCCGTCGGCGACGGTTCGCGCGCCGAAAACAGGGAGATGACGCCGCGGGTCCCCTCGATGAGTTGCACATCGGTGACCAGATCGCGCAACTTGGCGATTGAATCGCGCGCCAGCAGCGATTTGCCGACGATCACCGCCAACACGTCATATTCGCTGGACGGAAAACGCCTTGTAACTTCCTCGTATTGCTTGAACTGCGGCGTCTCGGACCGGAACAACTGGCTCAACGAATCATCGACTTTGATCCGCTCCACGCCGAAGCCCGCGCCAATCGCCAAAGCGGCGACGACCGCGATCAAGAGCAGCGGAAACCGCAGCCCGAAGAAGCCGAGGCGCTCTAATCCGAAGGCGATATTGCTCGGCGTCGCCTTTTCTAGCGAAATCGCCAGGCGGTTCGACGGTTCAGTTTCATCTGCGGACAGAGCCCGTCCCCCAGTTCAGGCGGCCCCCTTCGGCGCGAAAACACGCCGTGGCGGCTCCCACAAGGGGCTACACTAGCGGGCTTGGCCGCAATCGCAAAGCGCCGCCCGGTCGACCGCTGTCGGACCGTCACCCATTCGTCACGCGACTCTCTTAACCGATTCCGCCAGACCCGATCCGAACAAGGAGGGATCGTTGCGGCAATCGACGCGAGTCGTGCGGCGCGCCACCGCCGTCGAACTCGGCGCCGCCGTCCATCGCCACCGCCCCCTGTCGCGCGCAGGGGCGTTGGAGCGTTTGTTCACAATGGCCTTTCGCGGCCTCGTCTATCCGCAAATCTGGGAAGACCCTCTCGTCGATCTCGCCGCTCTCGAACTTGGCCCGAAGGATCGCGTCATCGCCATCGCCTCGGGCGGCTGCAATGTTCTGTCCTACCTGACCGCCGGCCCGGGCGAGATCGTCGCCGTCGATCTCAATGGCGCGCATATTGCGCTCGGCAGGCTGAAACTCTGCGCCTTGCGCTTTCTGCCCGATTACGCGGCGTTCCGCCGCTTCTTCGCCGAGGCGGACGCGCGCGCGAATGTCATCGCCTATGACGCTTTGTTGCGCGAACGCCTCGATCCGGCTTCGTGCGCCTATTGGGACGCGCGCAGCGTCGCGGGTCGCCGGCGGATCGAGCTTTTCGCGCGCAACTTCTATCGCCACGGCTTGCTCGGACGGTTCATCGGCGCCGGGCACGCGCTGGCGCGCCTGCATGGGGCCAACCCCGCCAAAATGCTGGAAGCCGAAAGCCTGACCGAACAACGCGCCCTGTTCGAGCGCCATCTCGCACCGATCTTCCGGCGCAAATTGATCCGCTGGCTGATGCGCCAGCCGGCCTCGCTCTATGGGCTTGGCATTCCGCCGGCGCAATATCGTGCTCTGTCCGGCGATCTGCCGGGCGGCATCGCCGCTGTGCTTTATCAGCGGCTCGAGCGGCTCGCCTGCGGTTTCGATCTCAAGTCGAACTATTTCGCCTGGCAGGCCTTTGGCCGGCGCTACGCTCCTGGGCCGGAGGCCTCGCTGCCCCCGTATCTGCAACCCGAAAATTTCGCAGCCTTGCGCGAGCGCTGCGACCGCGTCGATTTCCGCCAGACTTCGATCACGGCGCTGCTCAGCGACAGTCCGGCGCAGAGTTTCGATTGCTACGTTCTTCTCGACGCGCAGGATTGGATGAACGACGCCGATCTCAACGCGCTATGGACCCAGATCACCCGCACCGCCAAGCCCGGCGCCCGCGTCATCTTTCGCACCGCCGCAGATGAGCGTCTGCTGCCCGGCCGCGTCTCGCGGGAAACGCTCGCCGCCTGGCGCTACGACGAGGCGCGCAGCCGCGCCCTCGGCGCGCGCGACCGTTCCTCGATCTATGGCGCTTTCCATCTCCATCAGCTTGCGACATGAGCGACGCCGCCGCCCTGATGGACCGGATGTATCGCCGCCAGCGCTACATTTATGACCTCAGCCGAAAATTGTACCTCCTCGGCCGCGACGCAATGATCGCCGAAGTCGGCGCGCGACCGGGCGATGCGATCCTCGAAATCGGCTGCGGCACTGCGCGCAATCTCATCAAGCTCGCCCGCGACTATCCACAGGCGCATTGCTGCGGCCTCGATGTGTCGTCCGAAATGCTCGACAGCGCGCACCGTGCGGTGAGACGCGCCAAGCTCACGACCCGGATCGCGCTCGCTCGAGGCGACGCCGCGTCCTTTGACGCCGTCGCGCTTTTCGGGCGCTCGCATTTCGAGCGGATCGTCATTTCCTACGCTTTGTCGATGATCCCGCCCTGGCGCGAGGTTCTCGCTCACGCGCTCGACGCCCTGGCCCCCGCCGGCTCGCTGCATATCGTTGATTTCGGCGACCAGGGGGGCCTGCCGGCGCCGTTCAGGCGCGCGCTGGAGCTCTGGCTCAGGGCCTTCGACGTGACGCCGCGCAGCGACCTGGCGAGGACGCTTGGCGACCTCGCGGCCCGGCGCGGGATGCGATGGCGCGCCGTCAGGCGGTTTCGCGGCTATGCCTTTCACGCGATCGTGGAGCGCGCCTGAAGGATCCGGCGAAGAGGCGGACAGCGTCGCGCATGCCAGGTCTGCGACGGTTTGGCTTGCCGAACGACGCGACGCCGCCCTCTATAGACCCGCTCGTCATCGGCGGCGTCGTCAGGGCGTCGCTTTGTCTCCTTCGCTCCTCGAGAGGCTCCCGCTTGTCCGCCGCCAGCCACGACGCCTCGCGCACCCTGACCGGCGTCGCTGGCCGCCGCCTGACCCGCGAGTTCAGGTAGTTACGCGTGAATCGCGCGCCCGCCCCCGGCCCGGCCCCCTGCCGCAGGGTGGCGGGCGAGGTCGCGTTGAGTGACGCACCCGCGAAGGGGCGCTGGGACCCGGAAATGGGCGTTCGGGGACCAGGCTACGCGCGTGCTAGTGTGATCTGGATACGCGTCCGCGCTCGGCGGAGATGCTTAGGGCGACGCGCCAAATCCTCGAAACACTGCGGGCGGACAATGCCGGACGAAAACGACGACCAAGACGATGTGAGGGCGATCTCTGCGCTCTTCACGGCGCTCAAGCCGTTGAATGCAGAGAGTCGCGTTGCAGTGCTGGAGTTCGTAATCAAGAGGCTCGG
>DASZFX010000330.1:0-21640 GCA_035939375.1 Roseiarcus sp. | reverse complement strand
CGGTGCTTTCGCGCGCCGCCCAGAAGGGCATCGTGCATAAGAATGCCGCCTCGCGGAAGATTTCCCGCCTGACCAAGCGGGTCAAGGCGCTTGCCGGCTAGTATCGACGCCCGACGAACCGAGGACGTTTCACGGCGCATTCCCGCGGATCGTCCAGCTATTTTCGCGCGCCATCTGCGGCAATCCGGGAATGTTTGCGATAATGCCGGAGGCGGCGGCGCCTTATCCTGCTCCCGTTGACCTCAGGGGGAGCACTTGATGTCCGATACCCAAGTCGCCGAAGTTGATCGGCTGCTGCCAGCGCCGCGTCTCGCCGCGCTCGGTTTGCAACATGTGTTGGTGATGTACGCCGGCGCCGTCGCGGTGCCGCTGATCATTTCCGGCGCGCTGGGTCTCACGCCCGACCAGCGGGCCATTCTCATCAACGCCGATATTCTTGCCTGCGGTTTGGCGAGCCTCGTCCAGTCGATCGGCTTCCCGGGCGTCGGCATTCGTCTGCCGGTGATGATGGGCGTAACCTTCGCATCGGTCGCGCCGATGCTTGCGATGATAACCGCCGCCAAAGACGCCGGCGGCGCCAATTTCTCCGCGGTCGCGGCGTTGACCACGATCTATGGCGCGATAATGGCCGCCGGCGTCTTTGCAATCGTCGTCGCCCCTTTCATGAGCCGGCTGCTGCGCCTGTTTCCGCCGATCGTGACGGGTTCGATCATCTTGGTCATCGGCCTTTCACTGATGCGTATCGGCGTCGGCTGGGTCGAGGGGCCGTTCACGATCGTCCAAGTGGTCGACGGCGCCGCCAAAGTCGTTCCCAATCCCAATCGCGACGCGATCGATGGATTCACCTTGTCGTTCATCGTCCTCCTCGTCATCCTGGGCGCGACGAAATTCGGCAAGGGCTTCTGGTCGAATATCGCAGTGTTGATCGGCATCGTCGTCGGCGCGATCCTCGCCGCGATCGTCGGCAAGATGGAGTTTGGCGCCATCGCCAAGGCGCCTTGGCTCGGCGTGACCGTTCCCTTCCAGTTCGGCCTTCCCGATTTCCAGGTCGTGCCGATCCTTACGATGTGCGTGGTGATGATTGTCGTGATGATCGAATCGACCGGCATGTTTCTGGCGCTCGGCGAGATGACCGGAAAAACGATCGGCCCGAAAGAGCTGGCCGCGGGGCTGCGCGCCGATGGCGTCGGGACGATCATCGGCGCCGTCTTTAACGCCTTCGCCTATACGTCGTTCTCGCAGAATGTCGGCCTGGTCGGCGTGACCGGGGTGCGCTCGCGCTATGTCGCAGCCGCGGGCGGCGTGATCCTCGTCGTTCTGAGCCTCCTCCCGAAGCTCGCCGCCGTGGTCGCCGCTATACCGGTCGAGGTATTGGGCGGCGCGGGCCTCGTCATGTTCGGCATGGTCGCGGCGACCGGCGTGCGCATTTTGAGCGCGGTCGACTTCAAGAACAGCCGCAACAACCTGTTCATTGTCGCCATCGCCGTCGCCTTCGGACTCATCACGCTGATTGCGCCGGGCTTCTTCAAGAACTTCCCGATCGCGCTGAAGCCGCTGCTCGATTCCGGGATCATCCTGACCACCGTCACGGCCGTCGCCCTTAACGCCTATTTCAACGGGATCGGCTCGCAGGGCGACGCCGAAGCTCAATTGACCGAAGCGGCGCGCGCCGCTGAACATTGAGGACGAACGGTGTGGGGCGGCGGACGCCGGCCCACCCCCGCCGAATCGCTGGCGCTTTCGCGCCGCCCCGCCTATATGTCGATTTCATGTCGAGGTGTGGCTTTTCCCCGCTCGATCCCCGTGAACTCGAACCCTTGCGGCGCAAATGGACACTCCGCTGACCCAGGACCGAAACGCCTCCGCGCCGCCAAAAGAGCCGGAGGGCGGACCCGCGATCGTCAACTTCCGCCTCGACAATGGACTCGACGTCGTCGTCATCCCCGATCATCGCGCGCCGGTCGCAACCCACATGGTCTGGTACCGCAACGGCTCGGCCGACGACCCGCCGGGCAAGTCGGGCATCGCCCATTTTCTCGAACATCTTATGTTCAAAGGGACCGCAGCCCATCCTCAGGGCGAATTCTCGAAAATCGTCGCAGAACTCGGCGGCCAGGAGAACGCCTTCACCGGCAATGATTATACCGCCTATTTCCAGCGCGTCGCCAAGCAGCATCTCGCCGTGATGATGGAGTTCGAGGCCGATCGCATGACCGGCCTCGCGCTGGCCGACGATGTGGTCGCGCCCGAGCGGGACGTGGTACTCGAAGAGCGCCGCATGCATTGCGACGCCGATCCGGGCGCGCAGCTCGGCGAGGCGATGCAGGCGGCTCTCTTTACGCATCATCCCTATGGAACGCCGATCATCGGCTGGGCCCATGAAATCGAAGGCCTGACCCGCGCCGACGCGCTCGCTTATTACCAGCGCTTTTATACGCCGCAGAACGCGGTCCTCATCGTCGCCGGCGACGTCGAAGCCGACGAGGTGCGCCGTCTTGCGGAGGCGACCTATGGCAAGATCAAGCCGCTCGGCGATGCGCCGCAGCGCCTGCGTCCGAAGGAGCCGCCGCTCCTCGCGCGCCGTACGGTGACGGTGAATGATGAAAAGGTCGAGCAGCCGGTCTGGCAACGTTGCTATCTGACGCCGTCCTATCGTACCGGCGCGCCCGGCGAAGCCGAAGCGCTCGAAGTTCTCGCCCATATACTCGGCGGCGGTCAGACGAGCCTGCTCTATCGCGTGCTGACCGTCGAAGAGAAGATCGCGGCGACGGTCGGCGCGCAATATATGGGCTCGGCCTTGGACGATACGCGCTTCTTCCTCTATGCGCTGCCGGGACCCGGCGTGACATTGGATCAACTCGAGGCGGCGATAGACCGCGTCCTCCGGCAATTTCTCGTCGAAGGGGTCGACGAGGCGACGCTGGAGCGCGCCAAGACCCGGCTGGTCGCGGACGCGATCTACGCCCAGGACAGCCAGGCGATGCTTGCGCGATGGTATGGCGCGTCCCTCGCCACCGGCCTCAGCATCGACGACGTACGGAAATGGCCGGCGCGAATCGAGGCGGTCGACGCCGCCGCGGTTCTGGCCGCCGCCACGAAACATCTCGATCGCCGCAGGGCGGTCACCGGCCTCCTTTTGCCGGAAGAGCAAGCCGCCGCCTGATCGAGCGGCGGCGGATCGGGAGAGAAACGAGCCGTAAAGGCGCCTCGCAGGCTCAAGCCCTTGGAAAGTCGACCTATGACCGCACTCGTCAATCAGCAGACCGTCTCTCGCGCCGTGCCGGTGCAGCAGATCGTCTCGCCCCGCGGCGTCAAAGCCTGGCTGGTCGAGGATTATGCAGTGCCGCTCGTCTCGCTGGAATTCGCCTTCAAAGGCGGCGCGGCGCAGGATCCCGCCGGCAAGGCCGGGGCGGCGACCCTGCTGGCGGGCCTGCTCGACGAAGGCGCCGGCGATCTCGATTCACAAGCCTTTCACCGCGCGCTCGACGAGAAGGCGGTCGAGCTGTCGTTCAGCTGCGATCGCGACCATATCAGCGGGCGGATGCGGACATTGATCCGCAACGTCGATCGCGCCGCCGAATTGCTGCGCCTCGCGGTCAACGAGCCGCGGTTCGACGAAGAGCCGATCCTGCGCGTGCGCGAGCATTTCAACGCAAGCCTCCGCCGCGAGGCCAAGGACCCGTCCTCGCTGGCGTGGCGCACCTGGCGGGCCCGCACATTTCCCCATCACCCCTATGGCACGCCGGCGCGCGGGACGCTGGAGACCCTCGCGGCGATCGAGCGCGCCGATCTCACCGGTCTCGCCAAACGCCTCGTCACGCGCGGCGCCTTGTACATTGCGATCGTCGGGGCGATCGACGCGAGCCGCGCGACCAGGCTCCTCGATCAGGTTTTCGCCGATCTCGCGCCGGAGGGCGTTTTCACGCCCGTCCTCGACATCGAGCCGGCGGGAATTGGCGGCATCGAAATCGTCGATCTCGACGTGCCGCAATCGACGATCCGCTACGGAAGGGCGGGGATCAAACGCCACGATCCCGACCGCATGGCCGCCGTGGTCCTCACCCATATACTCGGCGGCGGCACCGGCCTATCATCGCGACTCTTCCGCGAGGTGCGCGAAAAGCGCGGCCTTGCCTATTCCGTCGACGCCTCGCTCGCCGCGCTCGACCACGCCGCCTTTCTGCACGGCGGCACCTCGACCAAGAACGAGCGGGCCAAGGAATCGCTCGATGTGATCAGCCACGAAATACTTGACCTCGCCGAGTCCGGCCCAAACGAAGACGAACTCGACAAGGGCAAGAAGTATCTCATCGGCTCCTATGCGCTGCGCTTCGACACTTCGGCCAAGATCGCCGGCCAGCTCGTGCATATCCAAATGGACGAATACGGCCCCGAATGGCTCGTCGAGCGCAACCGTCAGATCGAAGCGGTGACGATGGAGGAGGCGAAAAGGGTGGCCCACCGCCTCTTGGGCGACGGGCGCTTGAGCGTGGTGGCGGTCGGCAGGCCGGTGGGGTTGTAGATCAAATCGGCGCGCGACCCGCGTACAATTTGGCGCCTTGAAGCTTTTCTGGGCTGGCAGGCTTGCCGGAGCTTCAACGCGCGGCGAATGCTGAAACCGCCGCAACAACTCGGCCGTCGATTCCATTGAAGCCGTGATACGCCATCGCTTCGCAGGGATCGCCCTCGCTCTGACCGCCGTCGAGCCAGACGACCCGCGCTCTGCCGGCGGCCCAGGCGAGGAAAGGCGCGACGCCACCCGGCAATGTTTTTCCGCATTCGTCGTGACGGTGATGAACCACCAAGGTCGGCGGCAGAGCGGCGGGCGACCCAAGGATGCGAACGACATTCTCAGCGCTGCCTGATTGATCCGTCAGAAATCCCGACGTGAGGACCAACCGGCTTGGTCGCGCTCCGGCAGCCAGACCGCTGGCGGCGCGGAGGGTTCCTCGGCTGGTTCCAACCAAAGTCACTTTGCCAAATTGCGTCATCATCTGGACGGCCGCCGGCACGTCGACGTTTCCGTCAGGAACCAGCACCGCGAACCCACGGGCGGCATAAGCTTCGCGCGTGCGAACAAGCTGGTTTCCCGTTCGTCTAATCGAGCCATCGGCGCCGACGCCGATCTGGCCATCGCCGCCGGCCATCAAAATGATGGCGCCATGCGGCTTGCTCGGTTCCAGCAGCGCCGCGTTGACGCCGGAGACCGAGACGCCGCTGACCACGATCCCCGCGGCGCCAGCCGGAGCGGCCGCCATAAGGACGAGCAAAACAAGAATGAAAGACTTCACGGCCGGGCCTTCGTCTGCATTTGAGGCTGGTAAGTCTACCGCCTTCCCAAGCCCTGTCGCCACCGGCGAGGCCTGAGGAGGAGGTCAAATCAACCGAGACGGCGCTGGGGCCGGCTTCTTTCCTTTCCGGCGGCCGTCAATTATCGCACGGCGCTGCCGACTGACGTTCGCCGATCCCAGGTGTAAGGTCCAGCTGCGAATCGTATCAAGGGCCGGAACCCGTCATGCCCATCCGCCGTCTCGATCCGCTCCTCATCGACCGCATCGCTGCGGGCGAGGTGATCGAACGGCCGGCCGCCGCGGTCAAGGAGCTGGTCGAGAACGCGCTCGACGCCGGCGCGAGGCGCATCGATGTCGCGCTCGAAGCCGGCGGGCGCTCGCTCATCCGCGTCATCGACGACGGCGGCGGCATGAGCGCCGCCGATCTCGAACTTGCCGTCGAGCGCCACGCCACTTCCAAAATCCCCGACGGCGATCTGACCGCCATCGCCACGCTCGGTTTCCGCGGCGAGGCTCTGCCTTCGATCGCTTCCGTTTCGCGGCTCGAGATCCGCAGCCGCGCGCGCGGCGCGAAAGAGGCCTTCCTCATTCGCGTCGAGGACGGCGTCAAAGGACCGGCGCAACCTTGCGCGCAGCCGGAAGGTACGCGGATCGAAGCGCGCGACCTTTTCGCCGCGACGCCGGCGCGGTTGAAATTCCTGAAGAGCGAACGCACGGAATCGCAGGCGGCGGGCGACGTCGTGCGCCGGCTGGCGCTCGCCAATCCGGATACCCGCTTCTCCTTCGCCAGCGAGACAAGCGCAAGCTTCGAATGGCCGGCCTGCGAGCCTGGCGAAGAGGGCCGCGCCCGGCGGGCGCGCCAGGCGCTCGGCGCCGAATTCGCGGACAATTGCCTTGAGCTCAACGCCGAGCGCGAGGGCGTGCGGCTCTCCGGCTTCGCCGGTCTGCCGACGCACCATCGCGCCAATGCGCTCGCCCAATATTTCTTCGTCAACGGCCGCGCCGTGCGCGACAAATTGCTCGCCGGCGCCCTGCGCGCCGCCTATGCCGATTACCTGCCGCGCGAGCGCCATCCAGTCCTTGCTCTGTTTCTCGAATGCGACCCGCGCGAAGTCGACGTCAATGTGCATCCCGCCAAGTCCGAGGTGCGCTTTCGCGACGGCGGTCTCGTTCGCGGCCTGATCGTCGGCGCGCTGAAAGCGGCGCTCGCGGGCGCGTTGCATCGCGCGGCGACGACCGGCGGCGACGGCGCCTTCGCCGCCTTGCGGCCGAATGGATTTGCCGCCTCGCCTCAGCGGCCTTTGTACGGAAACTGGGACTGGCGCGGTTCGCCGGCGGCCCCGGCCGGCTTCGCCGAGCCGGCGCAGTCGAGCTTCGCCGATTTCCCGCCCGCCGCGGATGTCCGCGCGGGACCCGCCGAGGCGGGGGCCGACCCCGCGACGCCACTCGGCGCGGCGCGCGCGCAAGTGCATGATTCCTATGTCATCGCGCAGACGCCGGACGGGATCGTCATCGTCGATCAGCACGCCGCCCATGAGCGGATCGTCTATGAGCGCCTGAAGCGCCAGCGCGCCGAGAATGGCGTCGCGCGGCAGATCCTGTTGAGCCCGCTCGTCGTCGATCTCGAGCCCGACGCCGCCGCGCTTCTCGTCGAGCGCGCCGATCAGCTCAAGGACCTCGGCCTCGTCGTCGAAGGTTTCGGTCCCGGCGCGGTCCTGGTGCGCGAAGCGCCGGCGCTGATCGACGGGGCCGATCTTAAGGCGCTGATCGCGGACCTCGCCAACGATATTTCCGCCGAAGACGGCGCTTTGTCTTTGGAGCGTCGTCTCGATCACCGGCTCGCGACGATCGCCTGCCATCATTCGGTACGCGCCGGCCGCAGGCTGAGGCCCGAAGAGATGAACGCGCTGTTGCGCGAGATGGAGCGCACGCCGGGCGCCGGCCAATGCAATCATGGCCGGCCGACCTACGTCGAACTGAAGCTTGCCGATATCGAGCGCCTGTTCGGACGGCGATAGGCGCAGGCGCACTGCGGGGCGATGCGGCCGGCGCCTAAAGATACTTCGCCAATTCCTTCGCCGAATCCTCCGGCTTTCGACCGAGATCGAAGGCCTCGACAAAGCGGCCTTGCGAATCCATCAGGTAGACGATCGCGCTGTGATCCATCGTATAGTCGCCGCTCGGCTGCGGCGCTTTGTGCGCATAGACGCGATAGGCCTTCTCTACCTGGTCGATCGCCGCGCGATCCCCTGTCAATCCGACGATGCGGGGGTCGAAATTCGACACATAGTCCTTCATCGCCGCGACCGTGTCGCGCTCGGGATCGACGGTGATGAACAACGCCTTGACCGGCTTGCCTGGCAGACGCGCCAGCACGTCGGACATTTCGGCCAGCGTCGCCGGGCAGACGTCCGGGCAATGGGTGTAGCCGAAGAAGACGAGGAACGGCGCGCCCTTCAGATCAGCGTCGGTGACGGCGCCGCCATCCGCGGAAACGAGCTTGAACGGGCCGCCGATCAACGAAGCCGCCGGCGCGCCGCCGCGCATCGTCATCAGCCCGTAGCCGATCGTAGCGGCAAGGACCAGAACGCCGCAGAGGAGAACGATGAAGGCGCGCCGCCGGCCGAGGGATGGCGGCGGAGGCGTCGACGATGGCGAGGGCGAAGGCGAGGGCTTTTGCAAGTTCAAACGGCGGCTCCGGCGGGAGGGGATTTCAAATCATCGCGTTGGAATCGAACTGAAATAAGACCGTCGGCTTGAAACCGCCGCCCCGGCGGTCTTTGCGTCGCGTTCGAATTGCGATAGAGCATAACTACTTTCAGCCCCAGCCAAAATCGCCGCTGGGCCGCGCCGCAAGGGAAAGACGAGGCGACAAGTGGTCGAAGCCGCAGACAAGGCCGCGGCGCCGCAATCCGCCCTCGGCCAGAAGAGCCTCGGTCAGGAGATCGACCTGACCCAATTGACCGCGCTCATCGGCTATCAATTGCGTCGCGCCCAGATCGCGGTTTTCGACGATTTCATTCGCTCCTTCGCCTCCTACGACATCCGGCCGACCCAATATGGCGTCCTGACCGCCATCGATTGCAACCCCGGCTCGTCGCAGGCGGCGATCGCGCAATCGCTCGGCATCAAACGCTCGAATTTCGTCAAGCTGATCGACGAGTTCGAACGGCGCAAGCTCGTCGTGCGCCGGCAAGTCGCCGGCGACCGCCGCGCCAATGCGCTCTTTTTGACGAAGACCGGCCAGAGCGAACTCGCCGCGCTGCACCAAGTGCGCATCGCCCATGAAGCGCGCCTCGCCGCTCTCATCGGCGACGAGCGCGAACGCCGCGTGCTGCTCGATCAGTTGCAGCGGCTGGCGACCATGAAGACGGGCGCCTGACAAAGGCGCAGCGCGCCCGCATTGGCGAGCAGGTGGCCTATTGCATCGCCCCGGGCCCCGGAATGGCGGCGGCGGGGCATTTGCCGAGGATGATCATTCCCAGCACTTCGTCCTTGGTCACGTCCCTGGTCTTGGCGATGCCGACGACCTGGCCGTTTTTCATCACCGCGACGCGGTCGGCGAGGTCGAAGACGTCATGGATGTCATGACTGATCAGGAAAATCCCAATCCCCTCGGCCTTCAACTGCTTGATCAATTCGCCGACTTGCGCCGTCTCTTGCGGACCCAGCGCCGCCGTCGGCTCGTCCATGATGAGGATGCGCGCATTGAAATGGATCGCCCTGGCGATGGCGACCGATTGGCGCTGACCGCCCGAGAGGGATTTCACCGGATCCTTGAAGCGGCGGAAGTTGGGATTGAGGCGGCCCATGACTTTGCGCGCCTGCGCCTCCATCGCCGTATCGTCGAGCGTGCCCCAGCGCGTGCGGATTTCCCGACCGAGGAACAGGTTCGACGCCGCATCGACATTGTCGGCGAGCGCCAGCGTTTGGTAGATCGTCTCGATGCCATAGGCCTTGGCGTCGCGCGGATTGTTGATCGTCGCTTCCTGGCCGTTGATATAGATCGCGCCGGCTTCGCGCTTATAGGCGCCCGAAAGGACCTTGATCAGCGTCGATTTGCCGGCGCCGTTGTGGCCGAGCAGGCCGACGACTTCGCCGGGAAAGAGATCGACGGAGGCGTGATCGACGGCCTTGATGCCGCCGAAAGCGATCGATATGTCGCGCATCTCGACGAGGGGGGCCGGCTTTGCGTCGTTGGCGGCGGGCGCCGGTTGAGCGGCTTGAGCTTCCATCGGAGCCTCGGTCATGTTCGCCGACGCCGGTACAACTGGTCGATCCACACGGCAAGGACCAGCACGGAGCCGACGATCACGTCTTTCACGGCGCTGTCAAAATTGAGCAGCGTCATGCCGGACTGCAGCGATTGCATCACCAGCGCGCCGAGCATGGCGCCATAGATGGTGCCGACGCCGCCCGCCAGCGAGGTGCCGCCGATGACGGTCGCCGCGATCACGTACAATTCGTCGAATTGGCCGAGGGAGTTCGACGCCGCGTCGAGCCGCGCGGAGGTGATGCAGGCCGAGATCGCGACCAGGATCCCCATCAACATGAACATCAGCAGCGTGATCCTGCGGGTGTTGACGCCCGCCAGTTCGGCAGCTTCTGGATTGCCGCCGATCGCGTAAATGTAGCGCCCGAAACGCGTGCGCGTGGCCATGAACGTCATGACGACGCCAACGCCGAGCGCGATCAGCACGGGAATGGCGAAGCCATGCGAATAAAATAAACCTTCCGGCGGGATCGGGATGTTGTTTTCCTGAGCGTAGCTCTCGACGACTCTTGGCGGCCAATAGTACGAATTGACGACGAAGACCGCGCCAAGGGAAAGGGCGCAACCAACGATGCCGAGGAAAAACTCCGCCCAAATCGGGCGCTGCGGAAAGCGGAACCGGGCCCGGGCGGCCCGATTGGAGAGAATTCCGATCAGAATGGCCAGACATGCGACGCCGCCAAGCGCCCAGCTTGCCGCGCCGCCGATCCAAGCCGCCCGCGGCGTGCCGCCGATCAGTTCGAAGCGACTGTCCATCGGCGCGACCGTCTCGCCGCGGATCACCCACCACGCGGCGCCGTTATAGACGATGAGGCCGCCCAACGTGACGATGAAGGACGGAATGCCGGCGTAGGCGACGAGAAAGCCGTTGAAGGCGCCGAGGGCCGCGCCGAGGGCGAGCGCAATGATCACGGCGACAATCCAAATCAACGGATGGCCAGAGCCGAGCGCCGGCGTCAGCCAATAGGCCTGCGCGACGCCCGTCACCACGCCGATGAAGCTCAGCATCGACCCAACCGACAAATCGATATGGCGCATCACGATGATGAGCACCATGCCGGTGCTCATGACGGCGATGGCCGAGGTCTGTACCGAGAGGTTCCAAAGATTGCGCGGGGTAAGGAACACGCCTTCGCCGGTGAGCCACTGGCCGACGATCTGGAATCCGACCCAAATGATGATCAGCGCGCCGATCATGCCCAGGAGGCGGGTGTCGATCTCGGTCGCGCGGAAAAACCGCTGCACAGGGCTTTCCTGCGCAAGCATCGAGCTGGACTTGGCGTCCGCCACGCTCGCCATTGACGCCTCCCCAGGCCGCTGTTCTTTTCCCTCTCCTCAGAACGGGAGAGGGAAAGGAAACCGCGCGACTCTCTGCGAGCCGCGCGGGTCATTCATGCAAACCTCAGCCGATTTTGCAACCGGCTTTCGATCAGGTTAGCCGCAAGCCTTGACCGTGCCGGGCTTGACGCCGGCGCAGGCCTTGTCCTTGCTGATCCAACCGGTGTCGATCACGTCGTTGAGATTGTTCTTGGTGATCGGATCGGGGGGCAGCAGGATGGAGTTCATCTCCACGCCCTTCTTGCCCTTGTTGAACTTCACGACGCCGGGCAGATCGGCGATCTTCTTGCCGTTGGCGATAGCGATCGCGGCTTCGGCGGCGGCCTTGCCGAGCACGCGGCTGTCCTTCCAGACCGACACGGTCTGCGTTCCGAGCGCCACGCGATTTATGGCGGCAAGGTCGCCGTCCTGACCCGAAACCGGCACCTGGCCGTCCATGCCTTGCGCCTTGAGGGCGGCGACGACGCCCGAGGCCATGCCGTCATTCTCGGCCACGACCGCGTCGACCTTGTTGTTCTGCTTGGTCAGGCACTGCTCCATATTCTTCTGCGCATTGTCGGGCTTCCACCCGTCCGTGAAGGTTTCGCAGACGTTCTTGATCTTGCCGGCGTCCATGGCCGGCTTCAGCACTTCCGTGATGCCGCTGAACAGGAATGTCGCATTCGGGTCGCCCTTATCGCCCTTGATGAAAGCGTAATTGCCTTGCGGCTTGGCCTTCAGGACTTCCTTGGCCATCATTCGGCCGACGCCGATATTGTCGAACGTGATGTACAGCGAGTTCGGATCTTCGAACTGCACGTCATAGGCGATCATCTTCACGCCGGCGTCGTTGGCGGCCTTGATCGACGGCAGGATCGCGTCGGAGTCGTAAGCGACGACGAGAATGACGTCGACCTTCTGCGCGATGAGGCTTTCGATATCGCTCGCCTGCTTGGCGGCGGAGCCCTGGGCGTCGGCGGAGATGTAAGTGTCGCCTGCCGCCTCAACCACCTTCTTGATCGCGGCGTCGTCGGTTTTCCACCGCTCTTCCTGGAAGGTCTTCCAAGAGGCTGCGATCTTCTTGCCGGCGGCCTCCGCCGGGATCACCGTGGCGCTGAGAAACGACGCGCCGGTCAAAGCAAACAGCGCCGCCCCGAAGGCGAGCGTCTTCGCATTCTTCATAGATTTCCTCCCCATGGAAGACTCAAATTCACGAACGCCGCGCCAACAATGAACCGTTGGCCGTGTCTAGCGGGGCGGAACGGTTGGTCGCCCATCGAACACTGCTCGTACCGATCACCATTGTCAATATACTGACGACACTAGAAAAACTATTTTTTCGCATCGCGCACAAATAAGCGGCGCCGCTTGCCGACTAGGCAAATATCGGCTCTGATGCCCCGGAAACGAAATAGGGAGGGCGCCGCGAATGAAGTCGGCGGCGATGGCGGTTGCGGCCGCGCTGGTCGCCTTTGGCGCGATCGATCAGGGTCTCAGCGCGAGTTGGGACGAAAAGGTCTTTGCTTCGCATGTCGATTTCGACGCCGTCGCCAAGGCGGGCGCGCAAGCCCTGCCGGCATTGATCGAGCGCGGTCGCCAATTGTTCAAGGCGAAATTCACGCTCGAGGACGGCGCCGGGCGACCCAAGGCGACCCAGGCGATCATCCCGACCAAACGCAAGCACGGCGTCAATCCGCCCTTCACCCGCACCAGCGGCCCCGATTCCAATTCCTGCTTCGGTTGTCACAACGATCCGATCGTTGGCGGCAGTGGCGACGTCATCGCGAATGTGTTCGTCTCGGAAGGCTTCGAGAGCGCCGAATTCGACAATGTCGATCCGACTTTTTCGAGCGAGCGCCACACGATCGCGCTGATGGGCGCGGGCCTCGTCGAACTCCTGGCCCGCGAGATGACGGCCGATTTGCAAGGTGAACGCAACGACGCCGTCAAGCGCGCCTGGACCAGCGGCGAGACCGAAACGGTCGATCTCGTCTCGAAAGGCGTGCGCTTCGGAGCGATCGCCGCCCATCCTGACGGCATCGTCGATCTCGATCGCATCGAGGGCGTCGACGCCGATCTCATCGTACGGCCCTTCAGCCGCAAGGGGGTGTTCACTTCGCTGCGCCAATTCACGATCAACGCGATGAATGTTCACCACGGCATGGAGGCGTTGGAGCGTTTCGGCGTGCGCTGGACCGGCAGCCACGACTTCTCCGAAAGCGGCGTGCCCGACGCGGTGACGCCGGGCGACATTTCGGCGATGACTTTGTTCCAGGCGAGCCTGCCGCCGCCGGTCGTCAGGAAGGATTTGCCCGACGATTGGCGTCTTGCCGCCGCGGAAGGGGCCAAGGATTTTGCGGCGCTCGGCTGTTCGAGCTGCCACATCCAGCAACTGCCGCTGAAATCGATGATCTTCACCGATCCTGCCCCTTACGACATGGCCGGCACTTTGCGCGTCGGCGAGACCGGCGAAGAGATCAAGCTGGACCTCTCGACGCTGCCTTTCGCCGGTCAATTGCAAAGGAACGACAAAGGCGAATGGCTCGTCCCCCTGTTCAGCGACTTGAAGCGCCATCTGATGGTCGATTCTCTGGTCAACGCCCTGGGCAACGAATTGCAGGCGCAACGCTTCGTCGAGCGCGACGTGTTCCTGACGCCGCGTCTTTGGGGCGTTGGCTCGACCGCGCCCTATGGACATCGCGGCGATTTTCGTTCGCTCGACGAGATCATCGTCGCCCATGGCGGCGAAGCGCGTTTTGCCCGCGACGCCTATCTCGGCAAAGACAAGGCGACGCGGCAGAACGTCATCGCCTTCCTGCGCTCGCTGCAGATCGAGGCGACGCAATGAGCGCCGCGACCATGACGCAACGCCTCACGCTCGCGTTCGCTGCGTTTCTATTGCTTGTCGCGCCGGCGAGAGCCGAGGACGCGCCGCCGAAGCCGCTCGGCGACATTCCGGCCATGCATGAAGAAGCGGCCGCGGCGGGCTTGAACAGCGTCTATGACGGCCCTTGGGAGTTTTTCGTCGGCGGCGGCGGCGCGGCCCTGGACTGCGACGGTTCCGGCTTTTCGTCCGTCTTTCTCGCCGGCGGCAAGAATCGGGCGAGGCTCTTGGTCAACAAATCGGTCTCCGGCGGGCCGCTGCGCTTCGAAGAAAAGCCGCTCGTCATCGACGGCGCGCCGCACACGCTTGAAAACGTCATCGGCGCCTATCCGATCGACATCGACGGCGACGGCCATATGGATCTCTTCGTCCTTCGCGTCGGGGAAAATCTCCTCTTGAAGGGCGGGCCGGATTGCACCTTCACGCTCGCCAACAAGGAATGGAGCTTCGAGGGCGATCCGGGTTGGACCACAGCCTTCGCCGCCTTCTGGGAGCCGGGCCAGAAATTTCCGACCCTGGCGATCGGCCACTATGTCGATCGTCACGCGCCGGGCTCGCCCTATGGCGTCTGCGAGGACAATTCGCTGTTTCGCCCGCAGCCGGGCGATGCGCCCAATTATTCGGTGCGCACCCCCCTTGCCCCGGGGTTCTGCGCGCTTTCGATGCTGTTCACCGATTGGAACAATTCCGGCCTTCCCTCGCTGAGGGTCTCCAACGATCGACAGTACTATCGCGGCGGCGAGGAGCAGATGTGGCGCATCGAGCCCGGCAAGGACCCGAAGCTCTATGGCCGCGCCGACGGCTGGCGCCATGTCTCGATCTTCGGCATGGGCATCGCCGAAGGCGATATCGACGGCGAAGGCTATCCCGAATACGCCCTGACCTCGATGGGCGACACCAAGCTGCAAAAGCTCGATCCCGAGGCCGGCAAGGGCGAGGCGCCGGTCTATCGCGATATCGCGGTCGAACGCGGCGCGACCGCGCATCAGCCGTATTTCGGCGGCGACTTCAAACCTTCGACCGGCTGGCACGCCGAATTCGCCGATTTCAACAACGCCGGCCTGCTCGACTTGTTCATTTCCAAAGGCAATGTCGACCAGATGCCGGATTTCGCCGCTTTCGATCCGAACAATCTGCTGCTCGGCCAGTGGAACGGCAAATTCGTCGAGGCGGGCGTCGAGGCGGGGATTGCGCTGAACCGCAAAGGGCGCGGCGCGCTGATCGCGGACTTCAACCTCGACGGCAAGCTCGACCTTCTCGTCATCAACCGCGGCTCGCCCGCAAGCCTCTTTCGCAATCTCGGCGCAAAAAACGATAGCGGCCCGCCGACGCCGATGGGCAATTGGAACGAGATTCGCCTGATCGAGCCCAACCCGAACCGCAACGCGATCGGCGCAAAACTCGCGATCAAGATCGGCACGCGGACGATCTACCGGACGATCCAGATCGGCGGCGGCGATGCTTCCGGCCATGCCGGCTGGATCCATGCCGGATTGGGTACGGCCGAGCGCGCGGAAATTCGCGTCAAATGGCCGGACGGCGAATGGAGCCATCCTTACCGGGTTTTCGCCAAACAGTTCGTCGTGATCGACCGGACCAAGGCGCAGGCGAGCTATTGGTACGCGGGGAGATGAGTCTGCCGGTCGAGGGCTGAGGCGTCGCGGTTCTCAGTCTCAAAGCGCCTGCCGCCGGATTGCTTCGCCACGATTGCAACGACGGCGTAGATGATCCTACGCCGTACTTTCAAGCGCGCGGATCGCGCCGCGCAACTCGGCCAGGCCTTTCAGCCGTCCGATCGCCGAATAGCCTGGATTGGTCTTCTTTTTAAGATCATCGAGCATGACATGGCCGTGATCGGGCCGGAACGGAATCGTCCACGTCCCGTCGCGCCGTCGATCCTCGGTCAACAATTCGCGCAGCACCGCGATCATATCGCAATCGCCGTCGAGATGATCGGCCTCGTAGAACGATCCGTCGGCCTCGCGGCGCACCGCGCGCAGATGCGCGAAATAGACGCGCGAAGCAAATTTTCGCGCCATTGCGGGAAGGTCGTTCGTCGGCGAGGCGCCGAGCGAGCCTGTGCAAAAGCACATGCCATTGGCGCGCGTCGGCGCGGCGTCGAAAAGCGCCTGATAATCCTCGGCGGTCGAAGCGATGCGGGGCAGGCCGAGCAAGGGCCGCGGCGGATCGTCGGGGTGAAGCGTCAATCTGACGCCGAGCGCCTCGGCCGCCGGCGCAACGCGCTCGAGGAATTCGACGAGATGGCGGCGTAACCCAGCCGCGTCGATCCTGCCATATTGCGCAAGCTTCTCGCGCATGCCGTGAGCATCGACCGGCTCGCTCGTCGTTCCCGGCAATCCCGCGCCGATATTGGCGACGAGCCGATCGGCTTCGCCTTGCGACAGGCCCGCAAAGACTTTTGCGGCGCGCGCACGAACGTCGGCCGAATAGTCATTTTCGGCGCCCAGCCGCTTCAGGATGTGGATGTCATAGGCGGCAAGGCGCGCCCCATCGAAGCGCAACGCCTTGGCGCCGTTGGCGAGAGGCCAGTCGAGATCGGTGCGCGTCCAATCGAGGACGGGCATGAAATTGTAGCAGATCGTTCGAATGCCGTTGGCGGCGACGGCCTCCATGCTGGCGATCCACACATCGATCGCCGCCTTCGCCGCCTTGCCGAACCGTTTAATGTCGTCGGCGACGGGTATGCTCTCGACGACGCTCCAGCGCAAAGGGCTGCGGTCGGTCGGACCGTCTTCGATGATCCGCTTGCGCTCGGCGACGGCCGCTTTCGTCCATTCGCCGCCGGGCGCCACATCGTGCAACGCGCTGACGATGTCGGTCGCGCCCGCCTGGCGCACGTCGTCGAGCGTGACATTGTCGCGCGGGCCGTACCAACGCCAGGCTTGTCGCATGTCCTCCTCCGCCTCGTCGCGAGATTTTTGGCGCCTCAGCCCTCGATCTCCTCGCGCAGGATTTCGAGGCTCAACCATTCGTCCTCGGCGCGCGCCAATTCTTCTTGGGCGCCGGCATAGCGCGACGAGACGCCGGCGAAGCCGGCCGGATCGCGCGCATGAAGATCGGGGTCGGACAGAGCCGAGTCAAGGCGCGCCAACTCGCCGCGCAGCGCCGCGATCCGCGCCGGCAACGCCTCCAATGCGTGTTTTTCCTTGAACGACAGGCGCCGCCTGGCGTCGTGGCGCGGCGCCTGCGGGGCGGCCTTCGTAGTCTTGCCCGCCGGCCTCTCCGTCGCCGCCGAGGGCGGCGCGCCGCGCTGGGCGACCATGTCCGAATAGCCGCCGGAATATTCGACCCAGCGGCCGTCGCCTTCGTTGACCACGATCGAGGTTGCGACCCGATCGAGAAAGTCGCGATCATGGCTCACAAGCAGGATCGTGCCGGCGTAATCGTCGAGCAGCTCCTGCAAAAGATCGAGCGTCTCGACGTCGAGATCATTGGTCGGTTCGTCAAGCGCGAGAAGGTTGGAGGGTTGCGCGAGCGCGCGGGCGAGCATCAGGCGGCCGCGCTCGCCGCCGGACAGGCGGCCGATCGGCGTGCGCGCCTGCTCGGCGGAAAAGAGGAAATCCTTCATATGGCCGACGACATGCTTGCGCTCGTCATTGACCAGGACGTAGTCGCTGCCGCCGCCGGTCAGAGCGTCGGCCAAGGTGACTGTCGGATCGAGACTCGCGCGACGTTGATCGAGGCTCGCCATCGCCAGATTGGCGCCGAGCCGGATCGAGCCGGAATCCGGCGCCAGCGTCCCGGTGAGCAAATTGACCAGTGTCGTCTTGCCGACGCCGTTCGGGCCGACGACGCCGAGACGATCGCCGCGCAACACGCGGATCGAGAAATCCTTGACGATCGGCTTGTCGCCATATGCTTTCGACAGGCGATCGGCCTCGATCGCCAATCTGCCCGACAGCGGCGCTTCGGACGCGGCCATTTTGACATCGCCGACGGCGCGCCTAGCTTCGCGCCGCTCGATCCGCAAAGCGCGAAGCGCGCCGACTCGGCGCTGATTGCGCTTGCGCCTCGCCGTAACGCCGTAGCGCAGCCAATGCTCCTCGGCGGCGATGCGCCGATCGAGCTTGTGGCGCTCGGCCTCCTCTTCGTCGAGCAGCGCGTCACGCCAGATTTCAAAGGCAGCAAAGCCGCGGTCCAATCGTCTGGTGACGCCGCGGTCGAGCCAGACCGTCGCCAGAGTGAGGTTCGCCAGCAATCTCTTGTCGTGGCTGATCACGACGAGCGCGGCGCGCAAGCCGCGAAGTTCACCCTCGAGCCATTCGATGGCCGCGATGTCGAGATGGTTGGTCGGCTCGTCGAGCAGGAGAATGTCCGGCGAGGGCGCCAGCGCCCTCGCCAATGCGGCGCGGCGCGCCTGGCCGCCGGACATGGCCGGCGGGTCAGCCTGCGGATCGACCTCCAGCGCGCCGAGCAAAGCGCGCGCCCGGCTCGAATCCTCACTGCCGCTTGAGCCGGAGAGGACATAGTCCAGCGCCGTCGCAAAGCCTTTCAGGTCAGGCTCCTGTGGCAGGTAGCGAAGGCGCGCATTGGGCTGAGCGAAGCGCTCGCCGGCGTCGGCTTCGATTTCGCCCGCCGCGATTTTGAGCAGAGTCGATTTGCCGGAGCCGTTGCGCCCGACCAAGGCGATGCGATCGCCGGGCGCGACGCTGAGTTCGGCGCGTTGCAGCAGCGGCTCGGCGCCGAAGCTCAGGCGAATGTCTCGCAATTGCAACAGAGGCGGCATGGTCGGCGAGGCGTCAGGGGCTTGGGCGGGGCCGAAGGCTTAGAGCGCGAAGGGCGAAAGGGGAAGCGGATTTCGCGGCCTCTGAAATCCTGCCGATTTTCCTGCTAGAGCATCGGACCCCCAAATGAACTCACCTGGCGGGCGGCGGGAGGCGCAAGCCGCCATTATTTGGAACAGGGGCTCCTGTGCGCCGACCGAAGGTCTGTCAAGGGCATTAGCCGCCTTCGGCGGCGCGCAAAGCGCGCCCTTGACAGACCTTTCGATCGGCGCACAGGAGCCCCTGTTCCAAATAATGGCGGCTTGCGCCTCCCGCCTCCCGCCAGGTGAGTTCATTTGGGGGTCCATGCGCTAGTTTAAAGCCGACTTGAGAATCTGGCCGCCGTCAAATGGCGCAATTGCAAATAGCCGGCCGTGCATTAGGCCATAGATTCCGCATTGCCACTGTGGCGACAGCGGTTTCCATCGGCCAGGTCCGCGCTTGGCCGGATAGCGCGCGACGCGTCGCCGCTCGTTCGCTGAGCAAACATGCCATCACTCTCACTCTCCGTACGGAACCCAGATATTCTTGATCTGCGTCGCGTGGTGGAGATAAGTCTCGCCTTGGCCTTCGCTCGACGAGAACCAATCGATCGTCCGGCCATTGTTCACCCAGGTCGCCTTGAGATTGCCGGCCGAGGCTTTCTCCACCGCCGCGGCGCCCTCGGCGGATCCGACGTACCAATGGGCGGCGATGTCGTCGTGTTCGGCGAGGGTCTTGGCGAGGGCGTCGCGTTCGCCGGTGACGATATTGACGACGCCGGCCGGGACATCGCTCGTCTCCAGCACCTGATAGAGGTCGGTCGCCGCGAGCGGATGCGCGGGCGAGGGGGTCGCGATGACCCTGTTGCCCATCGCGATCGCCGGCAAGACCAACGAAAGAAAGGCGAGGAGCGGGGCCTCGTCGGGACAAGAGATCGCCATCACGCCCCAGGGCTCGGGCATCGCCAATGTGACATGGCGCGCCTTGGTGTGATGTACGCGACCGTCGTATTTGTCGGCTAAGGCGGCGTAGTGGATGATGCGCGCGATCGATGCCGCCACTTCGTGCCTCGCCTCCTTGACCGAGCCGCCGGTCATGCTCGTCAGGCGCCGGGCGAATTCTTCGGCGCGCGCGCCGAGGTTCTCGGCGAGAAAATAGAGGACCTGCGCGCGATTGTGGCCGGCGTTGGACGACCATCCGCCCGCTTTGTGCGCCGCCTCCACCGCGTTGCGGATGTCCTTGCGGTTGCCGAGACCCGCTTGCCCGATGGAGCGGCCTTTGGGGTCGAGCACGGAATAGCTGTAACCCGAATCGGGCCGCGCCTGCTTGCCGCCGATGAATTGCTTCGCGGTGCGGTCGAGCGTGTGAGATTCGTCGGCGGCGGGCGCCAGCGCGGGCGCGGCGCTGATCTTGCGCGGTTTTTCGGCGTCGCCTTTGCGCAGCGCCGGCGCGTCGCTCAAATATTCCAGCATGCCTTCGCGGCCGCCCTCGCGGCCAAAGCCGCTTTCGCGATAGCCGCCGAAGCCCGCCGCCGCGTCGAACATATTCGTCCCGTTCACCCAGACGACGCCGGCCTTCACTTTGGCAGCGGCTTCGAGGCAAAGATTGATGTTCTCCGACCAGACCGATGCGGCGAGCCCATAGGGCGTGTTATTGGCGAGCGCGATCGCTTCATCGGGAGTACGAAAGGTCATCGCCGCCAACACCGGACCGAAGATTTCGACCTGCGCGAGGGTCGAAGCGGGTTCGACATCGGTAAAGAGCGTCGGCGGGAAGTACAGGCCTTTGGCCGGCATGGGGCAGGGGGCCTGCCAGCAAACGCCGCCCTCTCTGCGGCCGATCTCGACGAGCTCCTTGATCCGTTCGAGTTGCACCTTTGCGACGATCGCGCCCATGTCGATCGCTTTATCGAGTGGATCGCCGACGCGTAGATTGGCCATGCGGGCGCGCAGCTTGTCATAGAGCTTTGGCGCGACGCCTTCCTGCGCCAGGAGACGCGAGCCGGCGCAACAGACCTGGCCCTGGTTGAGCCAGATCGCGTCGACGACGCCCTCGACCGCGCCATCGAGATCGGCGTCGTCGAAGACGATGAAGGGCGACTTGCCGCCGAGCTCCAACGACAGTTTCTTTGCAGAGCCTGCGGTGGCGATGCGGATTTTGCGGCCGACTTCGGTCGAACCGGTGAAGGCGATCTTGTCGACGCCGGGATGCTCGACAATGAGCGCGCCGGTCGCGCCGTCGCCGGTCACGATATTGACAACGCCCGGCGGCAATCCGACTTCGGCGCAGATTTCGGCGAAAGCGAGCGCGGTCAGCGGCGTATATTCGGCCGGCTTCAATACGACGGTATTGCCCGCCGCCAGCGCCGGCGCGATCTTCCAGGCGAGCATCAGCAGCGGAAAGTTCCAGGGGATGATCTGGCCGCAAACGCCGACTGCGTGATGAAGCGGGAACTCGCTGGCGACAAGAGCGGCCCAGCCGGCGTGATGATAGAAGTGGCGCGCGACAAGGGGCACGTCGATGTCGCGCGTTTCGCGGATCGGTTTGCCGTTATCCATCGTCTCCAGCACGGAAAGGAAGCGCTCGCGCTTCTGCACGTGCCTGGCGATGGCGTAGAGATGGCGGGCGCGTTCATCGCCCGCCAGCGTCGACCAGGATTTGAAGGCGGCTCGCGCCGCCTTGACCGCACGATCGACATCGCCGGCGCCGCCCTGCGCAACGCGGCCGAGCAACGTCCCGTCGGCGGGATTGGCGACGTCGAACCAGACGCCGTCCGCGGGCGCGACGAACTGGCCGCCGATATAATGTTTGAATCCCGGCTCGTGGCTCTTCAACCAGGCGCGGACGTGGTCGCTCGCCTCCGGGGCCGGACCATAGTCCATGGTCGTGAGAATGTCGGCGATCTTGTTCATGAGCTTAATCCTCACGCCATCGCGTGGCGCGACGCCGCGGCGTAGCGGCCGGTGACGAAATGTTCAAGCTGGCGCTCGATGTCGGCAAGGAGCGCGCTGGCGCCGATCCGGAAGAGATCGGGCTCGAGCCATTCGCGGCCAAGCTCCTCCTCCATCAGGATCAGCCAATTGAGCGCATCCTTTGCTGTGCGCACGCC
>DASZFX010000329.1:0-2149 GCA_035939375.1 Roseiarcus sp. | reverse complement strand
GTCGAACCACAGGATGGACGGGAAATTGCGGCTCGCTCATGTTAGACGTCTGATGCTTAATTGTTTCATCAGCGATCGTCGGAGCCGTCCCCGTGCCCTTGGCGCAAAAGCCCATTGCCTCGCCGTTTGGCGAGCGAACTGAAGCGGGCGAGGTCGTCGCCGGCCTCAATCTTCAAGGAAAGACGGCGATCGTCACCGGCGCCTCTTCCGGCCTAGGCGTCGAGACGGTGCGCGCGCTCGCCGGCGGCGGCGCTCATGTCGTCATGCCCGTCCGTTCGCGCGACAAGGGCGAGAAAGTCGCCGCCGAGCTTCGCGCGGCGACCGGCAATTCCGCGATCGAAATCGCCGAGATGGACCTTGGCGACCACGCCAGCGTCAGCGCCTTCGCGGATGGCTTCGTCGCCAGAGGCAGGCCCCTGCACATTCTCATCAACAACGCCGGCGTCATGGCGACGCCGCTGAGACGGATCGAGGGCGGCTTTGAAGCGCAGTTCGGCACGAACCATCTCGGCCACATGCTGCTCGCGGGCCGCCTTGCGCCGGCCTTGCTCAACGGCGCGCCGAGCCGGGTCGTCGCGCTCTCTTCGATCGGGCATCGGCGCGCGCCGGTGAATTTCGAGGACCCGAATTTCGAGCGACGGCCTTATGACAAGTGGGACGCCTATGGCCAGGCCAAGACCGCGAATGCGCTGTTCGCGGTCGAGCTGGACCGCCGGCTCGAGAGCAGGGGCGTCACTGCCTACGCCGTCCATCCCGGCGGCATCATGACCGAGCTTCAGCGTGATCTTTCGAAAGAGGAGATGCGCGCTTTCGGCTGGATCGACGACGAGGGCCACGTCAACGAGCGCTTCAAGACGCCGGCCGGCGGCGCCGCGACCGCGGTCTGGTGCGCGACATCGCCTTTGCTCGCCGCCGGCGGCGGGGTCTATTGCGAAGATTGCAACATAGCCGTCGCGGTCGGGGCCGACGACAAAGGCTTCGCCGGCGTGCGTCCCTGGGCCATCGATGCCGAGGCCGCCAAACGCCTATGGGCGTTGTCGGAAAAAATGCTCGGCGAGAGATTTGATTTTTAAGTTGGTCTACGGCGTGGCCGGCTCCGCCAAGCAAAGCTCTTCGATTCGCTCCGATTCGCATCCGTTACGCCTTTTCGCGGCGTCGGGCGCTATTTCCTGCGGACGCGTTGCTTCTCCTTCGCCTTCAGTTCCTTCAAGTAGTCGGCCAATCGGTCGAAGCTCTGCTCCCAGAGGCGCCGATAGTGTTCGAGCCAGGCGTCGATCTCGTTCAGCGGCGCGGCGTCGAGGCGCCGGGGCCGCCATTGGGCCTCGCGGCCGCGCGTGACGAGCCCGGCCTGCTTCAGCACCTTCAGGTGCTTGGAGACGCCCGGCATGCTCACGTCGAAAGGTTCGGCGAGTTCGCTCAAATGTGGCGCTGAGACGATCGTGCGGCATGGCCTACGCGTCAATGCGTTAATTAACCTATGGGTTAATTGAAGGCGCTCATGCGTATGTCAAAATTGGCCGCGGCGCGCTATCGCGACGACGCAGCGTCCGGCGCGGAGCGCGGCGTCAGTTCTTGCTGCGCCAGAGACCCTGATCGCCGCCGCTTATCCCAAGAGCGACGCGAACGGGAGCCCGGCAGCGCCGATCGCGAAGCGCCTCGGCGAGAGCGTAGGGACAACAGGTTCCGGAGGTTCGAATTTGCGCTCAATCCTTGCGCTGAAATTCGCGCTCCGACTCCAGGTTCGGCCGAAGCTTGCGCGGCCTTTGGCGCGCGTCTATAAGGCCGCTGCGCCCTTGTAAAGTCGGCGCAGTCGGAGTGTAGCGCAGCCTGGTAGCGCACCTCGTTCGGGACGAGGGGGTCGGAGGTTCGAATCCTCTCACTCCGACCAATGATTCTTCTAACAATTTGATCTTTGCTATCGCTTTTTTTCAGAGTTCTCGGGTCTTGCGATCGGTCTTACCACTGAGAGTCGCCTGCCCTTGTTGCTCTTTCAGTGTGCCAGCGCTCTCGGTTGGCCGGCAGCCGCTTCAGCTTTGCGTTCTCCTCAAGATGCTTCAGTCGCTTGGCCTCCGAGACGTCCATGCCGCTGAGCGTCGCCTTCCAGGCGCAGCGCTGCTTATCCCCGTGTTTGCGACAGACCTCCGCGGTC
>DASZFX010000328.1:0-2059 GCA_035939375.1 Roseiarcus sp. | reverse complement strand
CGCAGCGTCGCCCCGACCGTGCCAGTTCCCGACAAGCGGTAGACGATGCGCGAGCCCCCTTCTAACATCACGCGCACGCCCTGCCCTTTCGTATCCGAGCCGTCGACCGGATCGTGATATTCGAAATCGTCGGCGGCCAGGACCTTGTGCGGGCCGAAGGCCGTTCCCGGCAGCGTCACGAATTGTCCGCGCAGCGCGTCCATCAAGGCGTTGGCGGCGCCAAGATCGACCTCGTCGTAGTCGTGGCGCGTATAGTAATTGCGTCCATAGGTCGCCCAATGCTCATGGGCGAGGTCGAGCACCGAAATGCGCCGCTTGGCGAGGATGTTGAGCCACAGCAGCACCGCCCATAGCCCGTCCTTCTCGCGCACATGGTTCGAGCCGGTGCCGGAGCTTTCTTCGCCGCAGATCGTGGCGAGGCCCGCATCGAGCAGGTTGCCGAAGAACTTCCAGCCGGTCGGCGTCTCGTAGCATTTGATCGCCAGCTTGGAGGCGACGCGGTCGGCCGCCGCGCTCGTCGGCATCGAGCGCGCGATGCCGGCGAGGCCCTTGGCGTAGCCTGGCGCATGCGTCGCATTCGCCGAAAGCATCGCGAGCGAATCCGAAGGCGTGACGAAAATGCCGCGGCCGATGATGAGATTGCGGTCGCCGTCGCCGTCGGAAGCGGCGCCGAAGTTCGGCGCCTCCGGCGACATCATCAGATCGTAAAGGTCCTTGGCGTAGGTGAGGTTCGGATCGGGGTGATGGCCGCCGAAATCCGGCAAGGGCGTTCCATTGACCACCGTGCCGCGCTCGGCGCCGAGCTCGTCTTCGAGGATGGCGTGCGCGTAAGGTCCGGTTACGGCGTGCATCGCGTCGAACCGCATGCGAAAGCCCGAGCCGAACAGCGCCTTGATCGCTCCGAAATCGAACAACGTATCCATCAGCGCCCTGTAATCGGCGACGGGATCGATGATCTCGACATCCGTATTCTCGACGCGGACGAGGCCGAGCGTGTCGAGATCGACGTCCGGCGCATCGGAAATTCTGTAACGATCGATGATCTTGCTGCGCTCGAATATGGCATCGGTGATTTTTTCGGGGGCGGGACCGCCGGCCCCGATATTGTACTTGACGCCGAAGTCGCCATCCGGACCGCCGGGATTGTGGCTCGCCGAAAGGATGATGCCGCCAAAGGCTTTGCGGCCGCGAATGATGCAGGAGACCGCGGGCGTCGAGAGAATCCCGCCGCGCCCGATAGACAATCGCCCGAAGCCGTTGGCGGCGGCGATCTTGATGACCTTTTGGATCGCCTCGCGGTTGTAATAGCGCCCATCGCCGCCGACGATCAGAGTCTGACCGGCGAAGCCTTCCAGCGAATTGAAAATCGACTGGATGAAATTCTCGACATAGTGGGGCTGCTGGAAATGCCGCACCTTCTTGCGCAGGCCCGAAGTGCCGGGCTTTTGATCGTCGTACGGCTTGGTCTCGATCGTGCGGATCATGCCCTCAACGCTCCACCTTCGCGGCCGCGCGTTGCGCCGGCCCGATCCCATGTAAACTAGCGGGGCGGCGCTGTGGCGCGCAAGGCGCGCCGGGGCCCCGTCGCGCGCCGCCGCCTCACTCGGCTTTGACCGGCCACAGGCCTTTTTCGATATTCGAGGCGGCGATCACCGCTTGCGTGCGGCTTTCGACGCCGAGCTTCTGCAGGATCGCCGAGACGTGGGCTTTCACCGTCGCCTCGGAGACGGAAAGTTCATAGGCGATCTGCTTGTTGAGCAGGCCCTCCGAAAGCATCATGAGCACCCGCACCTGCTGCGGCGTCAGCGAGGAGAGGCGGCGCAAGGCCAGGCTCGAGCCGGGATCGCCGGCTGCAAGATCGAAATCGGGCGGAATCCAGCGCCCGCCCTCCAGAACCACGCGCACCGCGGCGCGCATCGTCTCGAGATCCAGCGATTTCGGAATGTACGCCGCCGCGCCGAGGTCGATGCAGGCGCGCATGACGGCGGGGTCGCGATTGGCCGAGACCACGATGACCGGCACGCCGGCGTGCTGGGCGCGCAGATAGATCAGGCCGGAA
>DASZFX010000327.1:0-1605 GCA_035939375.1 Roseiarcus sp. | reverse complement strand
GACCGCTACGCATCCAGCAGCGTCACCAGTTTGGTGTTGAAAAAAGCCTCCAAAGCCTCTGCGCCGCCTTCGCTGCCGAAGCCGGAATCCTTGACGCCGCCGAAGGGGACCTCGGGCAGCCCGAGGCCGAGGTGATTGATCGACACCATGCCGCTCTCGACGCCTTCGCCGAGCCTTGCGCTGGTTTGCGCCGATTTCGTATAGGCGTAGGCGGCGAGGCCATATTGGAGCCGATTCGCTTCGGCGACCGCCTCCTCGTAATCGTCGAAAGGATTGATGATGGCGAGCGGCCCGAAGGGCTCTTCGTTCATGATCCGCGCCTTGGTCGGCGCCCTGGTGACGACCGTCGGTTCGAAAAAGAAGCCCTTGTTGCCGATTCTGGCGCCGCCCGTGCGCAATTCGGCGCCTTGCGCCGTTGCATCGGCGACGAAAGCCTCCATCGCCTCGACGCGGCGCAAATGCGCCAGCGGGCCCATCGTCGTATCAGGATCGAGGCCGTCGCCGACCTTGATCGCCTTGGCGACGCTGAGGAACTTCTCGACGAAAGGTTCGTACACCCGACGCTGCACGAGCACGCGCGTCGGCGCGACGCAAATCTGACCGGCGTTGCGGTATTTGTTGCCGGCGAGCTGTTTCGCAGCCGTATCGACGTCCGCATCGTCGAAGACCAGAGCCGGCGCATGGCCGCCGAGCTCCATGGTGATGCGCTTCATATGCAGGCCGGCGAGCGCGGCGAGATGCTTGCCGACCGCCGTCGAACCCGTGAAGCTCACCTTGCGAATCGTCGGATGGGGGATGAGATATTCGGAGATTTCGGCCGGGACTCCGAAGACGAGGTTGATGACGCCGGCCGGCACACCGCCGTCGGCGAAGGCGCGCACCAGCTCGGCGCAGGAGGCCGGCGTCTCTTCCGGCCCTTTGATGATGATGCTGCAGCCGGTCGCCAGCGCGCCCGAGATTTTGCGCACCGCCTGATTGATCGGGAAGTTCCAAGGCGTAAAGGCCGCGACCGGCCCAACCGGCGTCTTGACGACCATCTGGCGCACGCCGTCCGCCCGCGCCGGGATCAACCGACCATAAGCGCGCCGGCCCTCCTCGGCGAACCAGTCGATGATGTCGGCGCCGCTCAAAGTCTCCTGCTTCGCCTGGGCGAGAGGCTTGCCTTGCTCCAAGGTCAGGAGGCGCGCGATCGTATCGGCGCGGCCGCGCAGGATTTCCGCGGATTTGCGCATGATCTTGTAGCGCTCGAAAGCGGAGACCTTGCTCCAGGTCTTAAAGGCGCGCTCCGCCGCGGCGAGCGCCCGGTCAAGGTCGGCGCGCGTTGCATGTTCGACGCCGCCGATGCGACCGCCCGTCGCCGGATTGACGATGTCGATCGCCGGGCCGCCGGCCTTGCTCCATGATCCGTCAATGAAGAGCGAAACGTCGGCATAGGACATGGGGCGAGCCTTTCTGGAGGAGGCTTAAAGGGGAGCCGCCTCTATTTAACGCTTTCGTCCCAAGCGGCAAGGATGAAGGATCAGGCGGTTGGCTGCGCTGCGCGGAACGGTTAGCGCCAGCAGCGCGCTTCATAGTCGATCGCATAGCGCTCCGGCGCCGCGGCGA
>DASZFX010000326.1:0-10468 GCA_035939375.1 Roseiarcus sp. | reverse complement strand
TCCTGGCCGTTGAACTTATGCGCGACATAGGCCTGCAAAGCGATCGAACCGAAGTCGATCGCCTTGTCTGTCCCCTTGACGATGAATTTGCCGTCCTTGAACTCGATGTCGCCTTCCGCGGCTTCGAGCACATAGGTCGCGACCTTCTTGGCTTTGGCTTCTATTTTGTCGAGCGCCTTTGAGATCGCCGCCATGCCGACCGCACCTGAGCGCGAACCGTAAGTGCCCATGCCGAATTGCACCTTGTCGGTGTCGCCATGCACCACTGAGACGTTCTCGATGGGAATGCCAAGACGGTCTGAAACGAGTTGCGCGAAAGTCGTCTCGTGGCCTTGGCCGTGGCTGTGCGAGCCGGTCAGAACCTCGACCGAGCCAGTCGGGTTGACCCGCACTTCCGCTGATTCCCATTGGCCGACGCCGGCTCCGATCGAGCCTACGACCGCCGAGGGCGCCAGGCCGCAGGCCTCGATATAGGCGGATAGGCCGACGCCGCGCAGCTTGCCTTTCGCCGCCGAAGCCGCCTTGCGCTGCCCGACGCCCTTGTAGTCGGCCAACGCGAGCGCCTTGTCGAGAGAGGCGGCGTAGTCGCCCGCGTCATAGGCGAAAACCACCGGCGTCTGATGCGGGAACGACGTCACGAAATTGGCGCGGCGGAACTCGGCTGGATCGCGCCCCGTCTCGCGCGCCGCAACCTCGACCAGACGCTCGACCACGAAGGTCGCCTCTGGCCGGCCGGCCCCGCGATAGGCGTCGACCGGGGCTGTGTTGGTATAGACGGCGTCGACTTCGCAATAGATCGCGGGGATAGCATATTGACCGGACAGGAGCGGCCCATAAAGGTAGGTCGGCACGGCCGAGGAGAAAGTCGAGAGATAGGCGCCGAGATTGGCGATCGTATGGACGCGCAAACCGGTGATCTTACCGCTGGCGTCGAGCGCCAATTCCGCGTGGGTTACATGATCGCGGCCGTGGGCGTCCGAGAGAAAGGCCTCCGTGCGCTCCGCGGTCCATTTCACCGCCCGTCCGACTTTCTTGGCGGCCCAGAGGCTGACCGTCTCCTCCGCATAGATGAAGATTTTGGAGCCGAAGCCGCCGCCGACGTCGGGCGCGATGACGCGCAGCTTGTGCTCCGGCGCGATGCCGATGAAGGCGGCAAGGACGAGGCGCGCGACGTGAGGATTCTGGCTCGTCGTATAAAGTGTAAACGCATCCATACCGGAATCGTACTCGCCAACCGCCGCCCGCGGCTCCATCGCATTGGGGATCAGGCGGTTGTTGACGATGTCGAGCCTGGTCACGTGTTTGGCCGCACCGAAGGCGGCGTCTGTAGAAGCCTTGTCGCCAAGATGCCAATTGTAGACCGTGTTGTTCGGCGCGACATCGTGAACCTGCGGCGCGCCGCTCTTGGCTGCGCCGGCCGGGTCCGCCGCCGCCGGCAGAACGCCGTAGTCGACAACGACTTTTTCCGCCCCGTCCTTGGCCTCGGCGTAAGTATCGGCGATCACGACGGCGACGTGATCGCCGACGTAACGGACCTTGCCCTGGGCGAGCGCCGGATGGGCGCCCGCCTTCATGGGCGAGCCGTCCTTGGAGTGAATCATCCAACCGCAGATCAGGCCGCCGACTTTGTCTTGCGCGATGTCGTCGCCGGTATAGATCGCGACGACGCCGGGCGCCTTCAGCGCCGCGGAAACGTCGATCTTGTTGATTGTCGCGTGGGCGTGGGGGGAGCGGATGAAATAGGCATAGGCCTGGCCGGGCCGGTTGATATCGTCGGTGTAATGACCCTTGCCGGTAATGAAGCGGTGGTCTTCCTTGCGCTTAACTGAGGCGCCAATTCCGGTCGCGCTCATGATTTCCTCCTGATGCACGCCGATCTCGCCCCAGCGGGTGATCGGCGAATTGATTGGTTCTTGATCTCCTCGAGTGCGCGTCCGATCGGGACCAAAGCCCTATTCGGCCGCCTTCGCGCCGCTCGGCGCAGCCATCGCCCGCGCGCCTTGCGCCACCGCCTTGACGATATTGTGGTAGCCGGTGCAGCGGCAGATGTTGCCTTCGAGTTCCTCGCGGATCGTGTGTTCGTTGAGATTGGAGCCCTTGCGGTGGACGATGTCGATCGCCGACATGATCATGCCCGGCGTGCAGTAGCCGCATTGCAAAGCGTGATTGTCCTGGAAAGCCTGCTGCATCGGATGCAATATGCCTCCGGAGGCTAATCCTTCGATGGTGAGGACGTCCGCGCCTTCGTTCGAGACGGCCAGCGTCGTGCAGGACTTGATCGCGCGCCCATCGACATGAACGACGCATGCGCCGCATTGCGACGTGTCGCAGCCGACATGCGTGCCGGTCAGGCGCAGGTTCTCGCGCAGGAACTGAACCAGCAAGGTGCGCGGATCGACATCCGCCGAAACCGCCTTGCCGTTCACTTTCATGGAGACGTGAATCATCAACCAACCTCCCTTATAGGGCGCGGCCGCCTATCGCTCCGCCACGCCTCGTTCAGAACGGTTCGAGGACCGCCTGTTCGCCCCTCGTCGCGGATTGGAAAACGGTCATTGCGACCGCCCGCGCGCCAAGCCGACCCAGCAAGACTACGCCAGCGGGGCGCGTCTGCAAAGACGAGGCGCTCGCAAGCCGGCGCTTGCGCGCCTCTCAACCGGCGGAGTTTTGAGCGCTCGCAGCGCCTTGCCCCGCCGCTGCGGCGAAATTGGCGAAGAACTGGTCGGCCATCTTCTTGGCGACGCCGTCAATGAGCCGCGAGCCGAGCTGGGCGATTTTGCCGCCGACGTTGGCCTGTACGTCATAGGTGAGGACGGTGGAGCCGGGCGCGCCTTCAACGTCGGAAAGATGCACCTTGGCGCCCCCTTTGGCGAAGCCGGCGACGCCGCCCTGGCCTTCGCCGCCGATCGTATAGCCGTTCGGCGGGTCGAGATCGGTAAGCTGCACCGCCCCTTTGAAAGTCGCCCCGACCGGCCCGATCTTCACCTTCACGACGGCCGCGAAAGAGGAGTCGCTCGTCTTCTCCAGCGATTGGCAGCCGGGAATGCAAGCCTTCAAGACCTCGGGGTCATTGAGCATCGCCCAGACCTTTGCGCGCTCCGCCGGCAGCGTCGCCGCGCCGGTCATCGTCATCGCCATCGTCCTCTCCTTATATCCCCGCGCGTTGCGTGCAATGCGCCAGGCTTCGCCATCTCATAGAGCGATCCGCGAATGACAAAGGCGCTGGACCTGGGTCGTCCGCCGTCAATTTGAGCGAGCCGCTCGCGTTCCACCGGCGCCCAATGAAAGCCGGCGACCGAATATTGTCAAAAAAATGAAACGTCGCGATTGCCGTCCCCCCTGCCCGTTGCTAGCATTGGTTTAAAGACATGAAGAGTTCGCGCCAAATCTGGACGCGACCGCCTTGGCGAATGGGAGGTGTTTTGGGCTCGGGCGCCCGCCGATGGTCGGCTCGGCTGGTCCGAGAATTGCTATCGAAGCCAGACAGGTTCGCTGGGGGCCCAATCGTCAGACAAAAAGGTCGGAATTTCAGCAGCTCTTCGGTTTCAAGCGAACCTGGAGGCTCATGGCGCATATCGAGATTAGGGGCCGGCCACCGGCCCCGCATGTAGCCGGCGCTTGACCGGCGCATAAATGGAGTGAAGGCGGCGGATGGATAATTTCCTGCAGCAGTTGATCAACGGGCTGACGCTCGGTTCGATCTATGGCCTCATCGCCATCGGCTATACGATGGTTTTCGGCATCATCGGCATGGTCAACTTCGCCCACGGCGACGTGTTCATGCTTTCAGCCTTCATCGCCCTCATCGTCTTTCTCATCTTGACCAAGATCTTCGGGGTGACGTCGTTGGCTCTGGCCTTCGTCGTCGTGCTGATCTGCGGCATGACGCTGACCTCGCTTTGGAACTGGACGATAGAGCGACTCGCCTATCGGCCGTTGCGCGGGTCGTTCCGCCTGGCGCCGCTGATCTCGGCGATCGGCATGTCGATCTTCCTTTCGAATTTCGTGCAAGTGGTGCAGGGACCGCGCAACAAGCCGGTGCCGCCGATGTTCAACGAAGTCATCCATTTGACGTCGGGGGGCTCCTATGACGTGACATTGCAGTACAAACAGATCGTCATCATGGTCGTGACCATCGTGCTGCTGGTCGGCTTCTGGTGGCTGGTGCAGCACACGACGCTCGGGCGGGCGCAACGGGCCTGCGAACAAGATCGCAAGATGGCCTCCCTGCTCGGCGTCGATGTCGACCGTACGATCTCGATCACCTTCGTCATCGGGGCGGCGCTCGCCGCGGTCGCCGGCGTTCTTTACATGATGTATTACGGCGTCGTGAATTTCGCCGATGGCTTCCTGCCGGGCGTCAAGGCGTTCACCGCGGCGGTGCTCGGCGGCGTCGGATCGCTTCCCGGCGCCGTTCTCGGCGGCTTGCTCATCGGATTGATCGAAGTGATGTGGTCGTCCTATTTCTCGACCGACTATAAGGACGTCGCGGCCTTTTCGATCCTGGCCATCACGCTGATCTTCATGCCCTCGGGCATTCTCGGCCGACCCGAAATCGAGAAGGTGTGACGATGACCGCCGAAGCCCAAAAATTGGACGCCGCCGCCAGCGTCAGCGCGGCAATGCCGACGATGCTCAAGGACGCCTTCCTGGCGGCGTTGCTGACATTGGGGCTTTGCTTCCCGGTCGTTGCGCTGCACGCCGAGTCGGACAACGACGGCAATCTTTTCCTCATTCCGCGCCCATTGCTGGTCGCCGTGATGTGCGGCCTCGTCTTTGCCGGCCGGCTGGGATTGTCGCTCTATCAGGCAAGGCCCAAAGTCGATCAGCCGCGCGTTGTCGTCGTGGCGGCGCCGCCCAAATCGGCGACGGCGCAATTGCTTGCGCGCTACGCCGGCCTGCTCGGCCTGGTATTCCTTTTCATCTTTCCACTGGCGACGCTTTGGCTGCTTGGGCCATCCGGCTCGCTGAAATGGATCAATAATTACGGCATCCAGATTCTGATCTATGTAATGCTCGGTTGGGGCCTCAACATCGTCGTCGGCCTCGCCGGCCTTCTCGACCTCGGCTATGTCGCCTTCTACGCGGTCGGCGCTTATTCTTACGCTCTTCTGGCCACGACCTTCGGGCTCTCCTTCTGGATATGCCTGCCTCTCGCCGGAATCCTTGCCGCCTTTTGGGGCATAATTCTCGGATTTCCCGTCTTGCGTCTGCGTGGCGACTATTTGGCCATCGTGACGCTGGCCTTTGGTGAAATCATCCGTATGATTCTGATCAATTGGGTGCCGGTCACGGGCGGCTACGCCGGCATCGCCTCGATCCCGAAAGTATCGTTTTTTGGAATTCCCTTCGCGGACCAGCCAGGCGGCTTCGCCGATACGTTCCACCTCGAATATTCGCCGATCCACCGCACGATCTTTTTATTCTACCTCATCCTCTGCCTGGCGCTCTTGACCAATTTCGTCACTCTGCGCTTACGCCGCCTGCCGATCGGGCGCGCCTGGGAGGCGCTTCGCGAGGACGAAATCGCCTGCCGTTCTCTGGGCATCAACACGAGAAACACCAAGCTGACGGCCTTTGCGCTCGGCGCCTTGTTCGGCGGATTCGCTGGTTCGTTCTTTTCGGTGCGCCAGGGCTTCGTCAGTCCGGAAAGCTTCACCTTCATCGAATCGGCGACGATCCTGGCGATCGTCGTTCTCGGCGGCATGGGTTCGCAGATCGGCGTCGCGCTCGCCGCGGTGGTGATGATCGGCGGAACCGAAATCCTTCGCGAGATGGAGTGGACGAAGCAGATCTTCGGAGCGGAGTTCGACCCGGCGCAGTATCGCATGCTGATTTTCGGCATGGCGATGGTGATCATGATGGTCTTAAGACCGCGCGGACTCGTCTCGACCAGACAACCGTCGATCTTCCTCAAGGAGAAGAAGGCCGTTTCGGGCGACCTCGTGAAAGAAGGTCACGGCTGATGCGCTGGCAGACCAATCCACTCCTGACCGTCGAGCACCTGACAATGCGTTTCGGCGGCCTCGTCGCCGTCAACGACCTTTCCTTCCAAGCCGGACGCGGCGACATCACCGCGCTGATCGGCCCGAACGGCGCCGGCAAGACCACCGTGTTCAACTGCGTCACCGGTTTCTACAAGCCGACCGAAGGGCGTCTCGCCCTCGCACGAGAGGGGGTTGCGGCGCAAGCCGATGTCGAGGCGCTGACCCGCACGCCGGCCCGCCACGCCAAGACCCAATCGGGAGAATTGTATCTGCTCGAGCGCATGCCGGGTCACGAGATCGCCTGGCGCGCCCGGGTCGCCCGCACTTTCCAGAATATCCGCCTGTTCCAGGGTATGACGGTGTTGGAGAACCTGCTTGTCGCGCATCACAATCCGCTGATGCTGGCGAGCGGCTTCACCGTGCTTGGCGTTCTGGGCGCGCCGACCTATCGGGCGCGCGAAGCGGAGGCGATCGAGCGCTCGAAATATTGGCTCGACAAGATCGGGCTCCTCGACCGCGCCGACGATCCGGCCGGCGAATTGCCCTATGGCGCGCAGAGACGGCTGGAAATCGCCCGCGCGATGTGCACGGACCCGATCCTGCTCTGCCTCGACGAGCCGGCCGCAGGTCTCAATCCTCGCGAATCCGCCGATCTCAACGCGCTTCTCAACGCGATCCGCGATTCCCACAATACGTCGATCCTGCTCATCGAGCATGACATGTCGGTCGTCATGCAAATATCCGATCACATCGTCGTGCTCGACTATGGAACGAAGATTTCCGACGGCACGCCGAAGGAAGTGCGCGAGGATCCGAAAGTCATCGCCGCCTATCTTGGCGTCGCCGACGAGGAAGTCGAAGCTGTTGAAGCGGAGATCGGCGTATGAGCCAGGCGGCGACGATGCAAAGCGCGCCGACGACCGCTCCGGTCGGCCGCGCGCTGTTGACGATCCGCGGGATCGAGACGTTCTACGGCAAGATCCAGGCTTTGAAGGGCGTCGACATCGATGTGAACGAGGGCGAGATCGTTACGCTGATCGGCGCCAACGGCGCCGGCAAATCGACGACCATGATGACGATCTGCGGCTCCCCGCGCGCCCGGCGTGGCTCGATCGTCTTCGACGGGCGCGAAATATCCCGAATGCCGACCCATGAGATCGCGCGGCTCAAGATCGCGCAATCGCCGGAGGGACGGCGCATCTTCCCGCGCATGACCGTGTTCGAGAACCTTCAGATGGGCGCGTCGATCAATGAATTCGCCCATTTCGATGAGGACCTCGAACGCGTCTTCACGATGTTCCCGCGGCTCAGAGAACGCGCCCCGCAGCGCGGCGGCACGTTGTCGGGCGGCGAGCAGCAGATGCTGGCGATCGGGCGGGCGTTGATGAGCCGCCCGCGGCTTTTGTTGCTCGATGAACCCTCGCTCGGTCTTGCGCCTCTCATCGTCAAACAGATCTTCAACGTCATCGCCGAGCTCAACAAGTCTGAAGGCTTGACCGTCTTCCTCGTCGAGCAGAACGCCTTTCACGCGCTCAAACTCGCCCATCGCGGCTATGTCATGGTCAACGGCCAGATCACGATGCGCGGCACCGGGCACGAGCTGCTGGCAAGGCCTGAGGTACGCGCCGCCTATCTCGAGGGAGGGCATTGATGAACGGCTTGTTCTGGGCCGACAGCGACAACGGCTTTTGGATCTTTCTGCTGCTGATCGTCATCGGCGGCGCGGCGGCCATCGCCAGCGGGCGGGCGCTCGCCAAGACCTGGAGCCCGGCCTGGGCTATCGTTCCCTCGATGATCGTCTTATCCGCCGCCGTGCGCTTCCTACATTTTGCGCTTTATCAAGAAGAGCTGCTCTCTCTTCAATATTATGTCGTGACGCTGGTCATCCTGCTCGCCGCCGCTTTCGCCGGCTACCGGTCGATGCGGGCGAGCCAGATGGCGACGCAATATTCCTGGGCCTTCCAAAAATCGGGGTTGAGCTGGCGATCCCGTTGAGGGGGCCGCCCTAAAGCCATAACGCCGCACTAACCGCTAAACCGTCGCCTTTTCAGGTGACTCTTGAATAAAAAAGGGGAATTATCCCGCCCCAAGGTGGGACTTGACTTCTACCGAAGGGTTGCGTGCAGCGCCCGGATTTCAGAGAGAGGGAGTATGTATATGAGGAAACTTTGGCTGACGGGCCTTGTGCTCGCCGCAGGCTTGGCCTTCGCGGGCGCCGCAAATGCGCAGATAAAGATGGGCGTCGCCGGTCCGATTACCGGCCCGAACGCTTCGTTCGGCGCGCAATTGACCAACGGCGTCTCGCAGGCCGCCGAAGACATCAACAAGGCCGGCGGGATCCTTGGCCAGCAGATCACGGTCGAGCAAGGCGACGACGTCTCCGATCCGAAACAAGGCGTGTCGGTGGCCAACAAGTTCGTCGGCGACGGCGTGAAATTGGTCGTCGGGCACTTCAACTCGGGCGTCACCATTCCGGCTTCCGAAGTCTATGCGGACAATGGCGTGCTCATGATTACCCCTTCGGCGACCAATCCCAAGGTCACCGATCGCAAATTGTGGGACGCCTTCCGCACTTGCGGCCGCGACGACCAGCAGGGCGCGCTATGGGCGGACTATGCGCTTAAGAACCTCAAGGGCAAGAAAATCGCCATCATCCACGACAAGACGACGTACGGCCAAGGCCTCGCCGACGCGGCGAGAGGCCCGATGAACGCCGGCGGCCTCAAGGAAGTCCTGTATGAAGGCGTGAACACCGGCGAAAAGGACTATTCGGCGATCGTCTCGAAGATCAAGTCCGTCGGCGCCGACTATCTGATGTGGGGCGGGCTGCACACCGAAGGCGGCCTCATCATCCGCCAGATGCGCGATCAAGGCATGAAGACCGTCATGATCTCGGGCGACGGCATCACCGACAACGAGTTCGCCTCGATCGGCGGGCCCGGCGTCGAAGGCACTTTGATGTCCTTCGGACCCGATCCGCGCAACAATCCCAACGCCAAGGACGTGGTCGCCGAGTTCCGCGCCAAGGGCTTCGAGCCCGAGGCCTATACGCTGTATTCCTACGCAGCCGTACAGGTCATGAAACAAGCGGCCGAAAAGGCGAAGTCCCTCGACCCGAAGAAGATTGCCGAAGCTATGCATGCGCCAGGCAACAAGTTCCAAACCGTGCTGGGCGACATTTCCTTCGACGCGAAGGGCGACCGGACGACTGTGGACTATGTCTGGTACGTCTGGAAGAAGGGCGACGACGGCAAGATCACCTATAAGCAGATGTGATCTCGACGCCGGGCGGGGATCGAACCTCGCCACGATGGTCGAAGAAACGAAAGCGCGCCGGAGCCGGCGCGCTTTTTTTTGACGCTCAACCGAGTTGGCCGAGCGCGGGGAACGCGTCGATCAGCCACATCGAGGCCGCCTGGACGCCGCCGCTCAAGAAGGCGACGCCGGTCAGCACCAGCAGCGCGCCGACCAATTTCTCCAGTCTCCCGAATTGGCTGCGGAAGCGCCGCGCAAGGCGCAAAAACGGACCCATGGCGAGCGCGGCGAGAACGAAAGGCGCGCCGAGCCCGACCGAATAAGCAGCCAGCAAGGCCGCGCCGCGCCCCACCGTATCCTGCGACCCGGCGACCGCCAGGATCGCCGCCAGAATGGGGCCGATGCACGGCGTCCAGCCGAAAGCGAAGGCAAGGCCCATCAGATAGGCGCTCCACAGTCCCGGCGGGCGCTCGATTTCGAGCCGCTTCTCGCGAAACATCGCGCGGATGTGAAAGACGCCAAGAAAATGCAAACCCATCGCGACAATGCCGAGCCCCGCGGCGATCGACAGGACATGGCTCCATTGCCTGAGCAACGCGCCGAATACGGAAGCCGTCGCGCCGAGGGTGATGAAAACCGTCGCGAAGCCGAGGACGAACAGCGCCGCTGTCACGACGATGGTGCGCCGCGCGCGCGTTTCCCCCTCCTCGACCAGATCCTCGAGGCTCGCCCCGGCGAGATAGCAAAGATAGGGCGGCGCCAAAGGCAGCACGCAGGGGCTGAGGAAGGAGATCAGGCCCGCCGCCGCCGCCGCCGGAAAGGTTACGTCCGTCATCTCGCCTCTTCATGGCCGTCGCGACGGCCTGCGGCAATTCACAATCGCATCAGCCGATTTCGACGACCACGCGCCCGCGCACCTTACCGGCGAGAATATCGGCGCCGGCTTGCATAACTCGGGCGAAGGGAATCGTATGCGTCATTTCTGATAATTTTTTATGATCGAGATCGCGTGCGAGCCGACCCCAGGCCTCGAGCCGGCGCGCCATCGGGCAATAGACGCTGTCGACGCCGATGAGCTGCGCTCCGCGCAAAATGAACGGCGCGACTGTCATCGTCAGGTCCATGCCCTGGGCGAGGCCGCAGGCCGCGACCACCCCGCCGCGCATCAGGCCGGCCAGCGCATTGGCGAGCGTATGCGAGCCGACGCTGTCGACGGCCGCGGCCCA